>JAJYCD010000058.1 GCA_021778635.1 Actinomycetes bacterium | reverse complement strand
GACCCGCGGCGCATTCGAGGTGATGACCGCGAACTGGTCCTCGCGGATGTTGAACGTGACGTTCGGGTACTGCTTGGTGAACTCGTCGGTGAGGTCCTTCGGCAGCGGGAACCCGGTCTCGATGTACGCACTGAGGGTGACGGGCGCCGTGCCACACGTCGGTGCACCCCCCGCGAAGGTCGCCGAGGTGGTCGACGCGGCGGTCGAGGTGGCGGCGACGCCGCCGGGGCTGCTGCAGGCTGCGAGGGCCAGCACGCTCCCCACGAGCACGGTCGCGGTGAGGGCCGTTCGTTGAGCGAATCCAGGTCGAGACACCGGTGTCTCCCTTCGTCGAGCGAGTCAAGGTCGTCGGGCGCCGAGGTTCGCGCCGGACGGGTGCTAAATCGGCTTAGCACGGCTAAACTGCCGCAGGATCGCCATGCTGTCAAGCGCCGGCGCCGCCGTCGGGCTCTCGCCCTCGGCGCGATGGCGCGTGCCCGGCGGGCGACCAGCGCACCGCACTCCGCCCGTGCCGGGCGGCCACTACGATGCGCCTGACACGAGGAGCTGAGTTGGGCCGGAAGAGAGTGACCCTCGCGGACGTCGCGCGAGCCGCCGAGGTCTCACCGACGACGGCCTCGCTGGTGCTGTCGGGGCGGGGCGACGAGCTGCGCATCTCGACCACGGTGCAGCAACGGGTGCGCGAGGCGTCCGACGCCCTCGGCTACCGACCGAACATCGTCTCGATCGGGCTGCGTAACGGCTCGAGCCGCACCCTCGGATTCGTCTCCGACACCGTCGCGACGTCCCAGCTCGCCGGGGACATGATCAAGGGCGCTCTCGAGACCGCCCGCCAGCACGGCTTCATGCTCTTCATCGGCGAGACCGAGGGCGATCCGAAGCTCGAGCGACGCCTGCTCGACGCGATGCTGGACCGCCAGGTGGACGGCATCATCCTCGCCTCGATGTTCACCCGGACCCGGCACGTGCCATCCGGGCTCGACCAGGTCCCCGCGATCCTGCTCAACGCCCTGCCGCAGCAGCGGACCGCGTCGATCTCGGCCGTCATCCCGGACGAGCTCGCGGCCGGACGCGCGGCGGCGCAGCTCCTGCTCGACGCCGGGCACCGCTCGATCCACCTCGTCGGCGCCGGTCCGGGCCCCGACGACGTCCCGCCCGGTACGGTCGCCGGCGTCGAGCGCCTCGCCGGCATCCGGGAGACGCTCCACGGCGCCGGCCTCGAGCTGGCCAGCGGCCACCTGCTCACCGAGTGGTTGCCGCCGGACGGCTGGCAGGCGACGCGCAGCCTGATCGATCGGTGGACCGACGGCGACGCGATCATCACGCTCAACGACCGCCTCGCGTTCGGCGCCTACCAGGCACTCCAGGAGGCAGGGTTCTCGGTGCCCACCGACGCGTCGATCGTCTCGTTCGACGACAACCCGCTCGCCGACTGGCTGCGCCCGGGCCTGACCACGTTCGCGATCCCCCACCACGACCTCGGACGGCAGGCCGTCGAGCTGCTCGTCGAGCTCATCGCCGACGACACCGTGCCGACCGCTGCCCGGCCGGTGGTGCACCGCGTGGGGATGCCGCTGCGCGCGCGCGGTTCGGTCGCCTCACGCCCGTAGCGTCGCTCCCGTACGAGCGCGACCGGAGACCGGCAGGTCTGCCGGACCGACCGGTGGGCAATCGGCTCACCGGCCCACCGAACCACCGACCGCCTCACCGCCTCACCGGCTCACCGGCTCACCGGCCGAGCCACCCCCCGTCGACCGGCAGGACGACGCCGTGGACGTAGTCCGACGCCGCCGAGGCGAGGAACACCGTGGCGCCGGCGAGGTCGGCGGCCTCACCCCAGCGCCCGGCCGGGATGCGCTCGAGGATCGACCGCGAGCGCTCGGGGTCACCACGCAGCGCCGCGGTGTTGTCGGTCGCGATGTAGCCCGGCGCGATCGCGTTGACGTTCACGCCTCGCACGGCCCACTCGTTCGCGAGCGCCTTGGTGAGCCCGGCGATGCCCGACTTCGCAGCGGCGTAGCCCGGCACCGTGATCCCGCCCTGGAAGCTGAGCAGGCTCGCCGTGAAGATGACCTTGCCGCGGCCCCGCTCGAGCATCGGTCGTGCGACCGCCTGCGTCAGTGCGAACTGGCTGGACAGGTCGATCTCGAGGATCCGGTCCCACGCGGCGAGCGGGTGGTCGATCGCCGGCGCCCGCTCGATGGCACCCGCGTTGTTGACCAGGATGTCCGGAGCGCGAGCGGCGAGCTCCGCGCCGAGCGCGAGCACCGCAGATCGGTCAGCGAAGTCGACGGCGCGCGCCTCGAAGCTGCGGCCGTACGACTCGACCATCCGTCCGACGTCGCTCCCGCGGGACGCGATGGTCGCACTGACACCGATGACGTCCGCACCGGCGCGCGCGAGGGCCTCCGCCATGCCGAACCCGATGCCCCTGCTCGCACCGGTGACGACGGCCAGCGTGCCGGTCAGGTCGAAGAGGGTGCTCACGCCGTCGCCTCCTCGGGCTGGCCGTCCTGCACGTCGACCAGGATCTTCATGGCGCGGCCGCTCTCGAGGTCGGCGAGGGCGGTCCGGATCTCGGCGAGCGGCGCCACCCGCGTGACCAGGGCGGCGGTCGGGATCGCACCTGCGCCGATCAGTTCGACGGCCGTCTCGAAGTCGACCCGCTGGTAGACCCGGGCACCGAGCACCGTGAGCTCGCGCCAGAACACCCGCTGCAGGTCCACGGCCCGCGGCGCCGCATGGATCGCGACCACGACGATCGTGCCGCGCACCTTCGCGACGGCGGTCGTCGTCGCGACCGCCGCCGCGGCGCCGGAGACCTCGAAGACGACGTCCGCACCGGCCCCGCCCGTCCATTCCTCGACCCACGCGACCACGTCGGTCGAGCCCGGGTCCGGGGTGCGGAAGCCGAGGTCCTGGACCAGCGCGCGGCGCCCCGGGTCCGGTTCGACGACCGCGACCTCGGCCCCGACCCGCGCCGCGACGCTCGCGACGAGACTGCCGATCGGGCCACCACCGAAGACGACGACCTTGTCCCCCGACGTCACGTTCCCGCGCCGGACGTCATGCACGGCCACGGCCACCGGTTCGATCAGCGCGGCGTCACGCAGGTTCATGGTCCCCGGCACCCGCACGAGCGTCGACGCCGGGACGTTCCACAGCGCCTGGAGAGCACCCGGCGAGTCGATCCCCACGAAGGTGAGGTTCTGGCAGATGTGGGTGTGGCCGGCCGCGCACGCCGGGCACGTCCCGTCCCACAGCAGGGGCATCACGGTGACCGCGTCCCCCGGCGCCCAGCCGTCGACGTCGTCGCCGACGGCGTCGACGGTCCCGCTCATCTCGTGACCGAAGACCAGCGGCGTGCGGACCCGCTGATCCATGTCCCCGTGGGCGATGTGGAGATCGGTGCCGCACAGGCCCACGAAGGCCACGCGGATGCGGACCTGGCCGGCGGACGGTGGCTCCGGCCGGGCTGGTCGCACGTCGACCGTTCGGTTGCCGAGGTACGCGGCGCTGAGCATGGGCAGGCCTCCTAGCCGAAGAGCGCCTCCGCGAGGCTCGCGGTGGTCACGATCCGGTGTCGAGCATACGAGATCATTGATAAAACGTCACATGTATGATCTACTCCACTTCGTTCGGGTAGTGAGCTTCTGCCCCGCAGGTTTCTCCAACGACGAAGGAACAGGACCGATGATCACAGTGCACCGCCGAAAGGCGACGAGACGTCGGGAGCGCATCCTCCTGACGGCGGCCGTCGCAGCATCACTCCTTGCCGTCACGGCGTGTTCCAGCAGCTCGCCGCAGGCCGGTACGTCCGGCACGGCCGGCGGGTCGTCCTACGGCTTCGCCGCCGCGCCCCAGAACACGTCCGCCCCGATCACCGTCTGGGTCGACGCCTCCCGGCAGCCGGCCGCCGATGCGTTCGTGAAGGCGCATCCCGAGATCCCGATCAAGGTCGAGACCTACGACGGCGGGGCGAACGGGTCCGGCTCGTTCCAGACCAAGATCGAGGCCTTCAACCAGGCCGGCAGCGGTTGGCCCGACGTCGTCTTCTCGACGCAGAACAACGACGCGGCATGGGCCAGCCAGGGCTCCGACCCCTTCACGGCGCCGCTCAACAAGGGCTACCTCGAGAAGTCCTTCCTCGACGGCTTCACCCCGGGCGCGCTCACGCCGACCACCGTCGACGGCACGGTCTACGGACTCCGCAACGACCTCGCGCCGACCGTCACCTGGTACGACAAGAGCCTCATGGACAAGTTCGGCTACACCGTCCCGACGACCTGGGAGCAGTACGAGGCCCTGGGCAAGAAGGTCGCGACCGAGCACCCCGGGTACATCGTGGGCAGCGTCGGCGACGCGTGGACCCCGGAGGTCTACTTCTGGGGTGCGAAGGCACCGATCAACGTCGTCACGGGCGTGAAGCAGTTCAGCTCGAACACCTCGGACCCGAAGTCCGTGGCGATGGCCAAGATCGTCGACAGCCTGCTGAAGGCCGGCTCGCTCGCCCAGGACAGCGTGTTCAGCCCCGAGTTCGTGCAGAAGTACACCGGCAAGGTGCTGATGATGCCCGGTCCGGTGTGGTTCTCCGGCGCGATCTTCGACAACAAGACCTCGCTGAACTCGGCCCCGGGGACGATCGCCGCGGGTCTGCCACTGGCGTGGGACGGCGAGTCCGCCGTCGCCGGGAACGTCGGGGGTGGCACGTGGTACGTGTCACGCCACTCGACCAACCTCGCGGCCGCCAAGGCGTTCGTCGAGTTCGTCACGAGCAGCGACGCGTACCAGGTCGACCTGGCGCCCGGTCTGCCCGCGTACAAGGCGGCCGCCGACAAGTGGCTCGCGAAGCAGGCGGCGAGCGGCTTCTTCACCGCCGACTTCGCCGCGAACGTCACCACGGCCGCGTCCGAGGTCTGGACCGGCTGGGGCTACCCCAAGTTCAGCCAGGAAGCCATCTGGGCGAAGACCATCACGCCCCCGCTCGCGGCCGGGAAGAGCCTCGTCGATCTCCTGCCCACCTGGCAGACGGCGATCAAGAACGAGGCCCAGGTGAACGGCTACAAGGTCTCCTGAACGTGTCACTCACCCAGGGAACCCCTCTCGTCGCCGACCCCGTGACCCGGGGTCGGCGACGAGCCGGCCGTCACGACCGAGCCGTCACGGCACGGTGGGCTCGGATCTCCTACGTCTTCGTCTCGGGCTACGTGGTGCTCGCGGTGGCCTTCGGCGTGCTGCCCACGCTCTACGCGTTGTGGATGTCCGTCGTCGACTCCTCGGGCTCGTTCGTCGGCGTCCAGAACTTCGTCGACGTGTACGGGGACTTCCGGTTCCTGCCGGCCGTCCTTCACGTCGGAGCCTTCGTCGTCATCTGGCTCGTCGCCCTGATGCTCCTGGTGACGGTGCTCGCGCTGGTCGTCCACTCCATCGGCCGCCGCTGGCTCAGCACGAGCGTGCGGTTCGTCTACTACATCCCCGGCGCCCTCGCGGGTGCCGCGTCCGTCGTGCTGTGGCTGTTCGTCCTGAACCCCACCGTCAGCCCGGTCTCGGCCGTGCTCCACGCCTTCGGGTTCGAGACCTTCGTCCAGACGGTCTCGCCGGGCAACCTGCCGGTCATCTTCGCGATCATCGCGTTCTGGACCGGCGCCGGCGGCTGGATCGTCGTCATGTACGGCGCCCTGAACAGCATCCCGACCGAGGTGCTCGAGGCCGCCCGGCTGGACGGTGCCGGTGCGGTCAGGACGGCGCTGCACGTCCAGCTCCCGATGATGCGCAAGTGGATCTCCTACATGGCGATCATGTCGCTCGCCGCGGGGACCCAGCTGTTCGTCGAGCCACGCGTCCTCTCCCAGGCGACGCAGGGCGTGGTCCCGGTCGACTACTCGCTCAACCAGCTCGCCTACCTCTTCGCGTTCCAGCAGGAGGACCTGAACGGATCCGCCGCGATCGCGGTGATCCTGCTCGTCGTCTCCTTGGCCCTGAGCGTGTTCTTCGTCATCCGAGGGGGACTCTTTGAACGCGACTAGCACCCGGCGCCGCCAGCAGCTCACGCCCGGCGCCTGGCTCGGCCGCGCGGCGGCCATCGTGGTCGCCGTCTTCTTCGTGGTCTTCTTCGCCGTGCCGATCGTGTGGCTGCTCCTCGCCGCCGGCAAGTCCCCACGCGGTCTGATCACGACGGGAGCGTTCACCCCCGGCACCCTCGGCGACCTCGCCGCCAACTGGTCGACCCTCGTGCACTTCCAGGACGGGATCATCTTCCGGTGGCTGGAGAACTCCGCCTCCTACTCGCTCGCCGCCCTGGTGATCACGCTCGTCACGACGATCCCCGCGGGCTACGCGCTCGCCCTCGGGCAGTTCCGGGGGCGGAGGCTGCTGCTGACGACGACCCTCGTCGTCATGCTGATCCCCAACACCGCCCTGGTGCTGCCGATCTTCCTCGAGCTCTCGGCGGTCCACCTGATCGGCCAGCCCCTGGCGGTGATCCTGCCCTTCTCCTTCTACCCGTTCGGCGTCTACCTCACGTACATCTACTTCTCGACGAGCGTGCCGCGCGACCTGCTCGACGCGGCGCGCATCGACGGGTGCGGCGAGGTCGCGGTCTTCCGCAGGGTAGCCATGCCGCTGGCGCGACCGGTCATCGCCCTGGTCGGCTTCTTCAGCTTCGTCGCGAACTGGAACAACTTCTTCCTGCCGTTCCTGACCGTTCCCGGACCGAGGTCACCGATCCAGGTAGGGCTGACCGAGCTGCTGTCGAACGTGCCGGCGTTCAACCCCACGGCAGCCGGTGTCACGACGATCGAGCTCCCGACCCTGGCGCTCGCAGCGCTGCTCGCGGTGACACCCGTCCTGCTCATCTTCCTGTTCTCCCAACGCTTCCTCGTCGCCGGCCTGACGGCAGGAGGGACCAAGGAGTGACCGTCCAGCGACATGCGTTCGTCGTCGACGTCGTGCCGGGTCGCCGCGCGGAGTACCTCCGGCTCGAGGAGGTCTGGCACCTCGCATGAGCCGACATCTCATCGACGCGCACCTGCACGTGTGGGAGCGGGCGCGTCACCCGCAGCCCTGGATCGACCCACAGACGATGTCGGAGATCGACCGGGACTACCCGCCGCGCTCGGCAGTCGAGACCCTCACCGCCCACGGCGTCGACGCTGCCGTCGTCGTCCAGTGCGTCAACGAGCTCAGCGAGACCGTCGACCTCCTCGCGGACGCGACCGGGCTGCCGGCGGTGCGCGGCGTGGTCGGCTGGGTCGACCTGACCGCCGACGTCGCGCGCCGGCACGAGTCGACCCGGTTCGTCCTCGACCACCTGGGGAAGGTCCCGATGACCAGCACGACGCCGGTCACCTGGGCGCGTGAGCTCGCCGGCGGCTACGGGTCCTGGTTGACCGCCTACCTCCAGCTCACGGCCGACCTCGAGCCGCACGAGCAGACCGCGATCGACGGCGCGAACGCCCGCCGCGTGTACGGGCTGGCATGAGCGCGCTGCCCACCCGGCGCGTCGGCACCAGCCGGCTCGAGATCTCGGAGGTCGGGTTCGGGGCCTCGACGCTCGGCAACCTGCACCGTGCGATGACCGACGAGGACGCCCGCACCGCCGTCGAGCACGCCTGGGATCGCGGTGTGCGGTACTTCGACACCGCTCCGCACTACGGCCTGGGACTGTCCGAACGTCGGCTGGGTCGACATCGCCTACGCCCACGACCCCGACCAGTTCCGCCCGAGCGCCGGGCTCGAGGCTCTCGAGGCGCTGGCCGAGCTCCGTTCGCAGGGACTCGTACGGGCGATCGGCGTCGGCACCAACTCGCCGGAGCGGGTTCCCGGTCTGTTCACCGGCGGGTTGGCCGACATCGTGATGGTCGCGGGCCGCTACACGCTGCTCGAGCAGGGCGGGCTCTCCTCGGCGCTGGAGCCGGCTCGCCTGAGCGGCGTCGCGGTCGTCGTGGCCGGCGTCTTCAACTCCGGGCTGCTGAGCCGTCCCTGGCCGGCCGACGACGCCCGGTACGACTACACCCAGGCGCCGCGCGAGACGATCGCGCGCGCGCGCCTGCTCGCCGAGGCGTGCACGAGGCACGGGACGACGCTCCCCGCCGCGGCGATCGCGTTCCCGCTGCTCCACCCGGCGGTGGTCGCGGTCGCGCTCGGGATGCGCAGCGTCGAGCAGATCGACGCGAATCTCGACCGGTACGCGCAGGGCGTGCCTGCCGCACTGTGGGAGGACCTGCGCGCGAACGGACTGATCGATCCTGCCGGGCTGCAGCACCCGCCGTCGTGAGCCGGTCGTCGGCCGCGCGCTAGTCGAGATCGGTCCGTCCGTGCCGTGGCGCGTCGGGGACGAGTCGCAGCCCGGCGCGGCTCGGGCGCACGTGCGGGCCGGCCGGTTGGGACCAGCCGAGCCTGACCTCGGCCTCCGCGATCGCCGCCTCGTCGAGAGCGAGACCGTTCCCGGGCTCGTCCCCGAGCACGACCCCACCGTCCGCGATCTCGTGGCCGAGGTGCAGCCCGACCGGACAACCGAGGTCCTGCAGCTCGATCGCCAGGTGGTTGGGGACCGCGGCGGCGGCATGCGCGACCGGGTTCGCCGTGTACCCGACCGGGCTGATCGGGAGATCCCGGCTGTGCGCCACGGTGGCGACGCGGAGGAAGTGGGTGATCCCCCACACGCTGCCGGCCTGGACGACGTCGACGGCGCCCGCGTCGAGGAGCGGCTTGAACTGCTCGAGCCCCGTGAGGTTCTCCCCGGTCGCCACGGCGGCCCGGACCGATCGACTGATGATCGCGAGGCCCTCTGCGTCCCAGCGCCGCAGCGGCTCCTCGACCCACGCGAGGTCGAACCGCTCCTCCAACGCGGAGATGTACCGGATGGCCTGCTTGCGGTTCCACGACTCGTTCGCGTCGAACATGATCGCCGGGTGCGCGGTGTTCGCCCGGAAGATGTCCTGGATCCTCGCGAGCCGTGCCAGGTCGCGGTTGAGGTCGAGGCCACCCTTCACCTTCACGCCGGTGAAGCCTCGAGCGATCCAGTCCGCGTAGAGCGGTTCGAGGTCGTCGTCGTCGATCGCGATCTCCAGCGCGGACGCGTACCCGGGGACGAACCGGTCGCGGGCGCCGAGCGTGCGCCACAGCGGTTCGCCGGCCATCTTCGCCTTGAGGTCCCACAGCGCGATGTCGAGAGTCCCGATGCCGCCGAACGTCGCACCGGCGTGCCCGCTCTTGAACACGCGGGCCAGCATCCGGTCGTAGAGCGCATACGTCGCCCGCGGATCCTGGCCCTCGATCGCGGGGAAGATCCGCTCGATGTCGGCGTGCGATCCGAGTCCGATCCCCTCGATACCCCCGTCCGTCTCGAGCACCACGACCGGCACCTCCGTGATGCCCTCACGGATGAACCCGTTCACGTCACCGACCGGCCTGCCCCAGTCCTGGAGCGTCGTCAGCGTGCGGTATCCGGTGATCTTCATGGGTGTCTCGAGTCCTTTGGGAGGTGGCCCGGAGCAGTCGACCGGCACCTTGACACGCCGGCAGTAAACAGCATACATCACATGTCTGAACGGTGCGGCACCCGCGTATACTCGCGGCATGGCGGAGCGGGCACTCACGGGCAAGGAACCGAGCAGGATCCTGTCGATCGCGGACCGGCTGCCCGCGCAGCGGCTCGGAGTCGCCGTGGTCGAGGCCCTCGTCAACGTCATCGTCTCCGGCGAGCTCGCTCCCGGCGAGACGCTGCCCCCCGAGCTTCCCCTGAGCCAGCAGTTCGGCGTGAGCCGGACCGTGCTCCGCGAGTCGGTCAAGCGCCTCGAGGAGAAGGGGCTCGTCAGCGTCGGGCAGGGCAGGGGCACCGTGGTGCAGCCGACCAGGGCCTGGAACATGATGGACCGGGTCGTGCTGACAGCGCTCATCGCCCACGACGACTCGCTCGGGGTGCTGGACGAGCTCAGCACCGTGCGCGCCCTGCTCGAGGCCGAGATGGCGCGGGAGACCGCCCGGGTGCGCACGCTCGTCGAGCTCGACGTGCTGCGCGGCGCTCTCGACGAGATGCGCAGCGCGCTGGACGAGATGCGACCGTCCCTGCACGAGACCGCGGTGTTCAGCGCCGCCGACGTGCAGTTCCACGAGATCGTGATGGCGATCTCGGGCAACCGCCTGGCCGAGAGCATCGCCCGCGTGCTGTTCGAGCGGGCTCGGGAGAGCGCCCGGTACCGCGGCAACGTGCCGTTGTCGTTCCATGAGCAGACCCTGCTCGAGCACGAGCAGGTCTTCGCGGCGATCGAGGCGGGCACGATCGACGCGGCCGGGCTGGCCATGAACTCGCACATCGTCGACTCGTGGCAACGCCGTCGCCCGCCGGACCATCAGGGCAAGAAGCCGCGCCGCTGAGCTCTCGTACGCCCGGCCCGATCGGTACACCCGGCGCGTCCGGGACATCCGACACCGTCGGCCCAGCTGGCGCTGTCCGCCCGGTGGGCACCGTCCGCCCGGTCGGCACCGACGGCGCGGCTCAGGCGTCCCCTCGATGCCGACCCGGCACCGCGGCGCCCGTCTCGGGCTGTTCGCACGCCGAGCCGAGCTCCGCCGCGATCGCGTCGCCCCAGGCGCGGACCGCGTCGAGATCGCGGTAGTCCCCGTCACGCCCGCGCGCCGCCGCGATGATGGTCCGCTCCGCGAAGGACAGCACGCTGCGATCGAGCCGACCGGCGAACTTCCGGTGTCCGCGCGCGGCGAGGCGCTCGGTCAGGTCCCGCATCTCGATCGGGGAGTTCGACGCCGACGCCGGCAAGGTGGCCAGTCCGGAGGAGAACAACCAGACCGGTCGACGGGACAAGGGGGTCGCCGCGCGCTGGGCGAGCTCCCGCGCGTCGGGGAGCCAGCGCCCGTTGTACACGGCCGACCCGAGGACCACGGCCTCGTAGGGCTCGATCAGGGCGACGTCGGCCGGGTCGAGCTCCTCGACGTCGTGACCGGCCGCTCGCAGCGCGCCGGCGATCACCGAGCCGATCTCCTGGGTGCCGCCGTGTCGCGAGGCCACCGCCACCAAGACACGCACGGCACACCCCTTCGTCCCCCGGCTGGTTGAAGGTTCATCGTCCACCGCTGCGCGGGCGCCCTCGTGGGCCCGAGGTCCCTCGACGCGGGCGGCCGCCGGGCGCCGACGCGCTTCTCGGCGCGCCACGGCGCTCTTGACATGATCGCGACGTCGCCGGAGACCTTGACGCTCCCCATTTAACACGGTAGATCTTACATCACATGTATGATCACTTCGTCGAGATCCAACAAGGGAGTTGGGACAGTTGAGACATCACCGTGTGGTATCGATCGTCGGAACGGTCGCCCTGGCAGGCGCCGGCCTGATGGTCACCGGTGCGCTTCCAGCGATGGCGGGACCCGCGCAGCCTGACAGGACCACGATCGTCGTCTCCCCGAGTGGGAACGACCACAACCAGGGCACGTTCGGCAGGCCGCTCCGAACCCTCGCCGCGGCCCAGCAGCTGGCGCGCGCGGCGGTTCGCGCGGGCCGGTCGGTCACGGTCGAGCTGGCGGGCGGCACGTACCAGCTCGACTCACCTCTGCGCTTCACAGCCCAGGACTCGGGGACGAGCGAGAACCCGGTGATCTGGACCGCGGCCCGCGGGGCACATCCGGTCGTCTCCGGCGGTTCACCCGTCACCGGCTGGACCGTGGCCGACTCGAGCAAGAACATCTTCGTCGCGTCGGTGCCGACGGGACAGGACAGTCGCCAGCTCTACGTCGACGGAACGTCCGCGCCGCGCGCCGCCGTCACCATCTCGCGATCCGACGTCACGGTCACCGAGTCGGGGATGACCATCGACAACCCGGCGCTGTCCTACCTCGCCTCCCTGCCGGAGCAGAGCCGCATCGAGGTCGAGAGTCAGGACTCCTTCACGGATCGCTACGATCCCGTCCAGAGCATCACCGGCTCGACGATCACGATGCAGCAGCCGGGATGGCAGAACAACAACTGGGGGTACGACACCCTCGCCCACCCCTTCGCGGGTGGCACGCTGCAGCTCGAGAACTCGTACGCGTTCCTGCAGACCGGCCAGTGGTATCTCGACCCGTCCGCCGGGAAGCTGTACTACCGAGCCGCAGCCGGAGTCGACCCGTCCACCAGGTCGTTCGTGCTCCCGAAGCTGGAGTCTCTCGTGCAGATCGCCGGAACCTATGACCACCCGGTCACCGGCCTGACGTTCACGGGAATCCAGTTCTCGTACTCGACGTGGTTGTCGCCGGGGAGTCCGATCGGCTACGCGGACCAGCAGAACGGTGCGTTCATCCCGACGGCCTTCCCGCAGCCGGCGAACTACATCGAGACGTGCCGGAGCGGCTGCGCCCAGTTCGAGGGCGCGCGCAACTCGTGGGACCAGGTCCCTGCGGCCGTGCAGGTCGCCGCGGCGTCGCACGTCACCTTCGCCGACGACACCTTCGCCCACCTCGGGCAGGTCGGGCTCGGACTGGGCAACGACGCGGACGCCAACGCCGCGGGCATCGGGCTCGGCGTGAGCGCGATCACCGTGCACCACAACCTGTTCACCGATCTCGGCGGAGCGGGCGTGGTCGCCGGTGGCGTCCAGCCGAACGCGCACCACCCGAGCGACGCACGGATGACGCTGAAGGACATCACGATCGACGACAACCTCGTGACGGACGTCGCGAAGGACTACAAGGAGATGTCGGGAATCCTGTCCACCTACGCGGACCACACCGTCATCGAGCACAACGAGGTGTCCGACCTCGCGTACGACGGGATCGACGTGGGCTGGGGCTGGGGTGCCAACGACGCAGGCGGGAGCCCCGACTACCAGAACCGCGGGCTGTACGGCTACCAGCCCGTGTACACGACACCGACGACGCTCAAGAACACCGTCATCAAGGACAACCTCGTGCACGGGACCAAGAAGGTCTTCCACGACGGCGGCAGCATCTACAACCTGTCCGCCGACCCGGGTGCCGTGTTCAGCGGCAACTACGTGTACGACAACCGGCACACCGTCGGGCTCTACCTCGACGAGGGTTCGCGCTACGTGACCCTCCAGGACAACGTGCTCCAGGACTCCGGCGCGTGGGTGTTCACCAACTCCTACGGCACCATCAACAACACGAGCGACAACGTGATCAAGGACAACTGGTACAACGCGGGATTCGCACAGACGCCGAATGCCACCGTCCACAACAACCAGCTCATCGACAACGTGCCGGTATCGGGCACGAGCTGGCCGATCGACGCTCAGCGGGTCATCTTCCATGCGGGCATCGAGCCGGAGTACCGGACGTTCAGCGGCGACACCGTGCCGACCTCGCCGCTGGGGATCGACCTCACGTCGTCCGCCGCGGCGGTCGCTCCCGGCGCGTCGGTGGACGTCACGGTGACGGTCGCCGACTTCTCGGACCGCTCCACGCTGCTGTCGAGCGGCGGCCTGGTCGTGCCCGGAGGCTGGACGGCCAGCGCCGGGGGGCAGCTGCAGCGGGTACTCGACGGCGGGAGGACGACGACCCAGGTGTGGCACGTCACCGCGCCGTCCGACGCCCCGGTGGGAACGGTCTCGGTGAGCCAGACCGTCTGCGCAGCACAGGTCGGCTCGGACCGGGAGGCGCCTGATCGCCGGCACGGCGACACGACCTGCACCGCGTCGAGCGGATCGGGCGCGGTCGGACGGACACTCACCCTGACGGTCTCGGCCGGCTGACCTCGCGTCGTGGGGGCCGTCCGCGGCGGCCCCCACGACGACGCGGATCAGTGCTCGGCGAGGAAGGCGTCGCGCTGAAGGGCCTCGGCGGTCGCCAGCTCGTCGAAGAGCGCGGCCACGTCGGTGTCACCCGACGCGGTGGCGTCGTCGGCGAAGGCCGGGTAGGTCACCGTGGCCTCCAGATCCTCGGACACGGCGGCGTTCGCGAGGTTCGTCGCGGTGTCGCTCATGAGCCCGGAGAGGTTCGCCTCGTCCGAGAAGTGTTCGCGGAACTCCACCGTCCCGGTACCCGCGAACAGGTCGGCAAGTGCGGTCTGCCCGGAGTCACGCGCGACCTGCGCGAACAGGTCGTACTTCACCTGGGCGAGGGACTCGCCGTGCATCGCGGTGGCGAGGTTCGTCAGGGTCTGCCCGCCGCACGTGGGGAGCTGGGGCGTGACGGTGATCCACTGCAGCCCGGAGGCCCGCGGGATCGAGCTGCTGCCCGTCGTGATCGCCGAGAGCGCCGCGGTGTACTTCTTGGCGTGCATCGTCTCCTCCTTGGCGATGGAGTCGAAGATGTTCGCGGCGCGGGTGCAGCCCTCGGTGCGCGCGGTCGCAGCGAACTCGGGGTACATCACGGTCGCCTCGTAGGTCTCGCCGTCGATGGCGGCACGAAGGTTCTGCGCGTTGTCGCCCACCAGAGCAGCGGGACCGGCCAGCTCGGCCGCGTGGACGTAGCGGTCCTCGGCCGCGGTCGTCGTGAACACGGCGGACGCAGATCCGTCGCCCTCCCGGTCGGCCTGCTCGGCGTACACCGTGTAGCGGGCCCAGTCGAAGGCCTCGATCTGCAGCGCGGTATGCAGGTTCTCGTCGGTGGACGGGTCCAGGGTCGCGGCCTGGGCGGTCGGCACGAACAGCATGCCGACCACTGCGGTCGCGGCCAGGGTGCGGGTGGTGCGAGACATGGAGGACTCCTCTCGGCTGTGCGCGGAGGTTCGCGCGCACGCTCAGCGAACACCTCGCCTCTGAGACGGCTGTGAGTACGGCATGAGAATCCTGTTATCGAGCTCGGCCGGTCCATCGACCTCGTGCTTCCGAGGGACGCCGTCCACCTGAAGGCGCAGGTCGGACCCGTCCGCACGCGGCTACGGTGGACCGTCGCGACACCACCTCCCCGGTGTCACCCGGCCGTCAGGAGACGAGGCAGATGGGATCCCCGCAGACGCTCAGCGAAGCCGATCGACGTCGCGTCGCCGCATGGGCCGCGGACTGCGCGGAGCGGGTTCTCGGAGCGTTCGAGGCCGAGGCTCCCGCCGACGACCGCCCTCGGATGCTCATCGCGCGGACGCGCGCCTTCGCCTGCGGAGAGGTGGGCACCAGCGAGGGGATTCGGCGGCGGTTCGTCGGCGGCGTCGGGCCGACGGAGGTCACGTCTCCTGCCGCGGCGGCCGCTGCCAGGGCCGCCGGCCAGGCGGTCGGCGTCTGCCACATGGGCGCGCACGCCCTCGGTGCCGCTGCCTATGCCGTCATCGCGGCCGGCCTGGCGAACCCGGACCGACCCGAGGCGGCCGACGAGGAGATCCGCTGGCAGCTCGACCACATGTCGGCGGAGGTTCGCACCGCCCTGCGATCCCTGCCTCCCGTCGGCGAGAACGCCGCGGGTCCGCTCGGGCCCGGCCTCCTCGCGTCCGGTCGACGACTCACGATCATCCGTGAGCTGCAGACCCGCCTCGCGCGCACCACCCCGCGCTAGCACCGGGCGTCCCCGCGACCGGCACGCGAGGGTGCGTCAACGATTCTTGACGCACTTGGGCCGTCAAGTTAGCGTGTCATCATGACCTCAGACGCTCTCGCGCATATCGCCGCCAGCGGCGACCCCGCCATCGGGCTCCGTGCCGTGGCCTCGCTCCGGCAGCTCGCCGAGCAGCTCGAATCGCTCCAGGTCGACCGTGCGCGGGACCAGGGGTGGTCGTGGGCGCAGATCGCCGCCGAGCTCGGAGTCTCCAAGCAAGCCGTCCACCAGAAGCACGGCGTCCGTGCCGTCATCGACCCCTCGAAAGGCCACTGATCATGTTCGAGCACTTCACCGAACCGTCCCGTGCCGTCCTCGTCGACGCCCAGGAGGTGGCCATCGAGCTCGGCTCGCGATTTCTCGACGTCGGTCACCTGCTGTACGGCTGCGCCGACACGCGCGAAGAGACGGCCGGACGACCGCTCCGCGATGCCGGCATCACCAGCACCCTGATCAGGCAGTCGCTGCCGCACGGCGAGGAGCCGCGCCCCGGGCAGATCGACCCGGCCGCGCTACGTGCCCTCGGCATCGACTACGACGGCATCCGAGACGCCGCCGAGCAGACCTTCGGGCCCGGCGCGCTCGAGTCCGCCCCGGATCGCCGCGCCTCAGCGGGCCGAGCGCGCAAGCCGCGGTTCACGCCGGGCGCGAAGCGATCGCTCGAGCAGGCGTTGCGCGTCGCCCTCGAGCTCCACCACAAGCGCATCGAGCCTGGTCACCTGCTGCTCGGTCTGCTCCGCCTGGACGACGCGTTCGTGTCCGCGACCATCGAACGATCAGGTACCACCGTCGCCGCCCTGTCCGCCACGGTCCTCGCCCAGCTCGCACCGGCGTAGGACCACGGCGGGGCCGCGCACGCCCGCAGGCTCCCCCGATCCGTCAACCGCCCGCGAGGAGACGCAGGAGCCGCTCGACCTCGGACGCGACCTCCTCGCGACCCGCAGCGACGTACCGGCGTGGATCGACCGGCGGTTCCGGCACATCGAGCACCTGCCGCACCGCCCGGGTGAACATCACGTTGAGGTGTGTCGAGATGTTGATCTTGGTCATGCCTGCCCGCACCGCGCGCTGCAGCTCGCCGTCCGAGAGCCCGGACGAGCCGTGCAGGACGAGGGGAACGTCGAGCGCCTCCGCGAGCGACGCGATGAGGGTCACGTCGATGCGGGCGACGCGCTCGGTCATCGCGTGCGACGTGCCGACGGCGACCGCGAGGGAGTCCACGCCGGTCGCCGCGACGAACGCCGCCGCCTCGGCCGGGTCCGTGCGCACGCCTGGTGCGTGCACCCCGTCCTTGCCTCCGACCTCCCCCAGCTCGGCCTCCACGACGACACCGCGCTCGTGACAGTGCTCGACGACGGCTCGTGTCGCCGCGACGTTCTCGTCGTACGGAAGGCGGGAGCCGTCGTACATGACGCTGCGCACCCCGGCGGTGACGGCCTCGTGCACGAGGTCGACGTCCTCCGCATGGTCGAGGTGGACGGCGACGGGGACCGCGGCGCGCCGCGCGAGGCTCAACGCCGCCAACGCGATCGGCTCGAACGCGCCGTGGTAGGCGACGCAGTTCTGGCTGATCTGCAGGACGACCGGCAGACCGGCGCGCTCCGCGCCGGCGACGATCGCCTCGGCGTGCTCGAGCAGCACCACGTTGAACGCACCGATACCCCGTCCCGCCGCGCGGGCCTGCTGCACGACGTCGAGCGACGCGGAGCTGATCACGCCACCACTCTCCCAGGTGCGTCGGCCGCGATCCCGGCCGGGCCACCTGACGGCACGCGGGGAACGGCTGGCCTCACGCGTCGCCACCGCCCGATCGACGTCACCGCGCCCCGCCCGTCCCCGTCGGTACATCGGAGCCGGTCGCCGCGACGTGCTCGTGGAGACGCGTCAGTGCGGCCGGGGTGAGCGGGGTGCCGGCGAGCCTCGCCGCGTACAGCGCCGCGCCCACGACGGGCGGGTAGAGCGGTTCGCGGAACTCCCAGCTCACCTGAGACCGCTCGAGGCGTCGGACGAACGCGTCCTTTACCACGGGCGAGGAGAACACCCCGCCCGAGTAGGAGACCGGGACGGGCTCCCCGTCCGTGAAGCCGAGCCGACGACGGGCGGTGTCGACCAGCGACACGAGCTCGGCTGCCGCGTCCTCGAGGATCGTGCGTGCCTGCTGGTCCCCGCGATCCGCCGCGTCCGCGACCACCGTGGACAGCGCTGCGACGCGACGGCGATCCCGCCGCCACCGCAGGAGGGTCACGGCGACGAGGTCGAGGTCGGCGGCGAGGTCGAGGCGCGCCCGCACGAGGTCGAGCAGAGGGCCCGGGGCCAGGCGTCCGTCGCTCATCTGGGAGAACACCTGGAGTCCCCGCATGCCGATCCAGTGCCCGGAGCCCTCGTCGCCGAACAGCTCCCCCCACCCACCGACCCGAACGCGCTCCCCCGCACGTTCGCCGTAGCAGATCGATCCCGTGCCGCTGACGACGTTGATGCCGTCGAGCGCGCCGAGCGACCCGGCCCACCCCGCCACCATGTCGTTGCCGCACGCGACGCGGTCGTGACCGACCGCGGCACGTGCGGCGGCGTCCAGCGCGGGGACGTCGGCACTCACCTCGCCGTAGGCGGGAAGCCCGAAGAAGCCGAACCCGAGCTGTGCCGGCGTGATCCCCGCGTGATCGCAGACCTCGGCCACGCCGTCGCGCAGCACGCGCGCGGCCATCGCCACGCCGTCCCGCCTTCCGAGGTAGTAGCAGCTCGGTGCCTGAACCGTCGCCGCCAGACGACCGTCCTCCGCCACCACGCACAAGGCGGTCTTGGTGCCTCCACCGTCGACCCCGAGGAACACTGCTACTTCCCGTCGTAGGGGTGCACCGTCACGCCCTTGACCACGCGGTTGACCTGTCCCGATGGGGACGGGCTGTCCGGCGTGAGTCCGAGCGACAGCGACGTGCCGAGCGCGAACAGCTGGGCGACGAGCACGAACGGCAGCGCCACGAGCACGTCGGGGGCGTCGTCCAGCCCGGAGAGCGTCCACACGGAGGCGATGCGCTCGCTCGGCCGCGACCCCAGGACGATCACGTTCTCCTCCCCCATCTGGTGCCCCAGCTCGACGGCGATGTCCTCGTCGTACTGACGCGTGTACGGATCCGTGGACAGGTAGACGATCGCGAGACTCGCCCCGTCGAGCACCGACTTCGGCCCGTGCCGGAACCCCAGCGACGAGTCGAAGTAGCTGACGACGCCGCCGGCACTGAGCTCGAGGACCTTGAGCGCTGACTCGCGGGCCAGGCCGGTGAACGAGCCGCTCCCGAGGTAGACGACGCGCTGGTAGCCCCGCGACGCGAGCTCGGCCACGGTGTCCGCGCGCTCACGCAGCACCGCCGCTCCGGCCTCCGCCATGCGCTCGACCATCGTGGCGTCCTGCGCGCCGGCACTCAGCACCAGCCAGGTCGCCAGCACCATCGAGGTGAAGCTCGAGGTCATCGCGAAGCCTTCGTCGTTGGTCTCCGGGGGCATGAGGAGGACGAGCGAGCGTGCATCCGTGCCGTGGACGCGCGCCAGCTCCCCCTCAGGGTTGCACGTGACGATGAGGTGGTGGACGGCGTGCAGGGACCGGTTGGCGAGGACCGTCGCCGCGACGCTCTCCGGGCTGTCCCCCGAACGCGCGAAGGAGACGAGGAGCGTCGGGAGATCCTCGGCGAAGACCTCCTGGGGGTTCGAGACGATGTCGGTCGTCGGGACCGCGTCCACCCGTCGGCGCAGCTGTCGGGTCAGCGCGGGCGCGAGGATCTCGCCCACGAAGGCCGAGGTGCCGGCGCCCGTCAGCACGATGCGCAGGTCGTCGAGAGCGAGCAGCGGGTCGAGGAACCGCTGGACGTCCTCTCGTCGAGAAGCGACGTCGGCCGCGACCCGCCTCCACATCGTCGGCTGGTGCGCGATCTCACGACCGGTCGCACCGGCCCTCGGGTCGCTGAGGCTCGCCGACCGCGTCACGGCGACGTGGTCGCCCTCGGGTGCGGTGGTGCGCGAGGCGGTGGTCACGGCTGGCTCCTAGATGGCTCGGGTGTGCAGGCGGTCGAGTAGGCGCGGAGGACGTCACGCACGTGGTCCAGCGCCAGGGAGGTCGGATCGGGAGCGAGGCTGCCGTCGCGAACCCGCGCGTACTGAGCGGGCAGGTGCGCGCTGATCAGGGGCAGCGGCGGGGGGAACGCCCGCAGGTTGCCCATCAACCGCTCGACGGCGGCCTCCACCTGCGGGTCCGGCCAGTAGTAGCGCAGCCGGTCGGAGTAGCTGTACCGGCGCGCGACACGTTGCGCCGCGTCGTCGCCCTCGTAGTAGCCCGCCCACCACTCGGGTCGGCGCACCATGACGTCGTCCACGACCTCCGGGAGCCTCGAGCACTCGCCCGCCGGGACGATCTGCGTCTCGATCGCCGCGAGCGCGAAGAGCGCCTCGCGCAACGCGAACGTCAGACCGGGGCCGACCTTGAGGATCGCCCAGTGGTCCTCGACGAGAGCCGCGAGGTTCGCGGTCGTCTGGTAGTCCGTGGAGTGTGCCTCGAAGACCAGCGGTCGGCCCTCGATCGCCCGGCTCAGCTCCCGGGCTCGGGCACGCTCGTAGTCGACGACGCGGAGCGCGTCGAACTCGACGCCAGGTTGGACGACCAGCGCCGCGATCCGCGACCACGCCTCCTCGGCGCCCGCGTCAGCGAACGCGACACGGTGCGCCTCGAGGGTGGCGAGTGCCGCAGCGGGCGAGGTCGGCGTCAGGGCCGTGATCTCCTCGTGGGCACCGCCGGGAACCGGCACCTCGGTCCCGACGACGTACCGGAGCGTGCTGACCCCGACGACGCTCCGTGCGGCCTCCTCCGCCGCCCGTGCCAGACGGGCGGCCCGGCGGGCGACCACCTCGTCGGTCAGCGGGAGCCGGTCGTCGGCGCAGGCCATGCTGCAGTCGAGGTGGATCTTCGTGAAGCCTGCTTCCACGTAGGCGCGGACGAGGTCCTCCGCGTGGCTCATCGCCTGGTCGGCAGGCAACGAACGCCACACGTTGGGGCCCAGGTGGTCTCCCCCGAGGATGACGCGCGCACGGGACAGTCCGGCCTTCTCGGCGATGCCGAGGACCAGGTCACGGAAGTCCACCGGCCGCATCCCCGTGTACCCGCCGAACTGGTCGACCTGGTTGCTCGTCGCCTCGATGAGCACGACGGCGTCCTCGGCGACGGCGTGCTCGCACGCCGCCTGGATCACCAGCGGGTGGGCGGAGCAGACCGAGGTGATGCCCACGCCCTGGCCCTCGCGGTGCCGGAGCAGGAGATCGCCGAACGCGTCAGTCATGCCACTTCTCCTTCGATCGTCGCGTGCGCGACGTGGACGGTCGTCACTTGGTGCTCCCCGCCAGGAGCCCGTTCACGATGTAGCGGTTGAACGCGAGCGCGATCACCGCCGGCACCGCGATGGCCAGGAGGCCTGCGGCGCTCATGAGCGTGGAGGGCACGATGTGCCGTCCTTGGAGCGCCGCGATGAGCACCGTGAGCGGTTGGGTCGTCAGGTCGGTCGAGAGCACCAGCGGGAAGAGGAACTGGGCCCACCCGAACAGGAACGTGATGAGCGCGGTCGAGATGATCCCGGGAACGGCGAGTGGGAGCACCAGGTGCCGGAACACCTGCATCCGGCTCGCGCCGTCGATGCGTCCGGCCTCCTCGATGCTGGTCGGGATGCTCGCGAAGTAGTTGTGGAGGACCCAGACGGCCAGCGGCAGGAAGCCCGAGACGTACACGAGCACGATCCCTGAGTACGTGTTGACCAGCCGGAACGCGCTCATGATCCGGTACAGCGGGATCAGGGTCGTGTAGGGCGGGAATGCCATCGTCGCGAGGACCGCGTAGAAGAGGACGGTCCGCCCCCGGAAGCTGAACCTCGCGAAGGCGTACGCCGCGAGCGCCGCGAGCGTGACCGTGACGACCGTCGCCGCGGTGCACTCGATGACGATGTTGATCAGCGAATGACGGATGCCGACGGCGACGTCGCCCTGCCCGGAGAGGAGCTGCCTGAAGTTGTCGAGGGTCGGGTGCAGCGGGACGTACTGGACCGGGCGTGAACGGGCGGCGCTCTCGGTCTGGAGGGCCGACTTGGCGGCCCAGTAGATCGGGACGATCGACCAGAGGATGACAAGGGCGAGTGCCACGGATCGCAGCGGGTGACGGCGGGCGCTCACAGCTCGACCTTCCGGTAGACGAATCGGACGACGACGAGGGAGAGCGCGACGGTGACCAGGGCCACGATCAGCGAGAGGGCGTACCCCTGGCCGAAGTTGAGGTTCTGGAAGCTCACGAAATACGTCTCCATCGTCACGGAGGACCCGGTGGACGCCGCGCCGTTCAGCACGTAGGGCTGATCGAAGATGTTCAGGGTCGCGATCAGCGCCTGGACCATCGCCACGGCGATCCCCGGCCGTGCGAGCGGCAGCGTGATGGACGTGAAGCTGCGCCACTGGTTCGCGCCGTCGACCACCGCCGCCTCGTAGATCTCGCCGGGGATCAGCTGGAGGGCGGCGAAGATCAGCAACGTCGACAGGGGCGTCATCTGCCAGACCTGGACGAGCTCGATGAGTGCGAGCGTCAGGAGATGGT
>JAJYCD010000004.1 GCA_021778635.1 Actinomycetes bacterium | reverse complement strand
AGATCGTCCCGCCCACCTCGGCGCCTGTCACGGCGAGGCTCACCGGCTGCCGGGGGTCCGCGACCGACCAGACCTCGAGACGGCCACCGTCGCCGCCGGCGGCGACCAGGTGACCCACCGCACTGAAGCTCGCCGCGTACAGCGCCTTGTCGGGCACCGTCACGGAGGCGATCGCGTGCGCAGGCGCACCGGTCGACCACAGGACGAGCGACGACGCGTCGGTCGCCAGCGCGACGACGCTGCCGTCGGGGCTCACGTCGAGCGAGTTGACGATGCCCTGCGTCTGGGCGAGCCGCGCCACCTGGGTACGGCCCGACGCGCTCAGAAGAGCCGAGCGGGCCTCCACCGTGTCGGCGGTCCGGTACGCGGACACGGCAACCTGCCCCGCGAGCGCGGTGTCGGTCCCGGTCAGCGACTGGGACGTCACCGCCAGCTGTCGCGAGACGGCCACATCACGCTCGCGGCCGACCGTCCGGTTCTGTACGACCGTCGCCGTGGCCAGCCCTCCGGTGCTCAGCGCGAGGACCCCGAGCGCGGCTGCCAGGCCGCGCAGCCGAAGCGTCGACCGTCGCCGCGACAGGATTCGCGCCGTCTCGACAGCGCTGCTCTGCTCGACGAACTCCCGTTCGAGCGCAGTCAGCTCGTCGTGCTCGTCGATCCCGGCAACCCACGACTGCGCGACCTCGAGGGCGGAACCCCGGTAGAGCAGGTCCGGGTCGCGGCCGGCCGTCACCCAGTGGTCCACCGCTTCGGTGAGCCGACCGTGGATGCGGAGTCCTTCCCGGTCGGCCGCGAGCCACACCCGCAAGCGGGGCCACGCATTGATGAGCGCCTCGTGCGCGAGCTGGACGTGCCCGCGGTCCGACGTCAGCAGCCGGGCCTCGACGCAGGCCGCGACGACGTCGAGTGACGCCTGCGCGGTGAACTCGGCGCGATCGGCTGGCCGGCGCGTGTCGGGAGCGCCGTCGCGAACCCGGACCAGGCGCAGGAGCGTGCGTCGAGCGGCGTCTCGCTGCTCGTCGGTGAGCGACTCGTAGACCTCCTCCGCGGTCTTCGCGATCGCGCCGGCGAGCCCACCCGCCTCGCGGTAGTGCGCGAGGGTGAGGCGTCTCCCCGAGGACGTCAGCCACGTGACGTACAGCGCGTGCGAGAGCAGCGGGAGCACGCCCGGGTCCAACCCGGCTCCGGTCGGCGAGGACGAGCCTGCGGTCGCGTCGGAGAGCAGCACCTCGAGCAGCGCGTCCTCGACCTCGATGCCCACCGCGCGCGCCGGCTCGACCACGACCCGCCGCAGCGCCTCGAGCGACAGCGGACCGACGAGCAGCTGGTTCTCCCCGAGCCAGTGCGCCAGCCGGTCGAGCTCGAGGGCCCGGTCGAAGAAGTCCGCGCGCAGGCCGATGACCACCACCGCACCGTCGCGATGGATCGCGTCGAGCCGGTCGAGGAACGTCACCGTCTGCGGCGACGTGCTCTCGGTCGCGAAGACCTCCTCGAACTGGTCGACGACGAGGACCGCACGGTCGCTCAGCCCTCCCGTGCCGCGCAGCTGCTCGAGCGTCTCCAGCGGGTGCGCACCCGGCGTGACGACCACGACCGGGACACCCCGGTCGCCGAGCCGTGCCGCAAGCCCCGCACGGAGCACCGACGACTTCCCCGAACCGGAGGACCCGATGACCACGAGCGGCGTCGTCGGGACGCCGGTCACTCTCGCGACGAGCGCGTCCGTCAGCCCCTCGCGCCCGAAGAACAGTCCCGCGTCCTCCGGCTGGTAGGCGGCGAGGCCGCGGTACGGCGCCGGCGTCGCGGCCGAGCGTCGGCCCGGTGCGCGTCGCAGGCGGTTGACCGCGGCGACCCAGGCCGGGAGCTCGTCGGTCCCGACCCCGAGCGACGTCAGGACGCGGGTGAACTGGCCCACCGTCGCCAACGGCGGCAGATGGCGACCGCTGAGATAGCCGCCGACCGTGGCGACCGGGAGGCCCGCCGCGTGCGCGACGTCGCGCACGGTCATGCCCCGTCGTTCCCGCAACGCGGTCAGCGCGCCGGCGAGGTCCTCGCGCGAGGAGAGGTCGTCCGGGGACAGCTCGGGGCGGTCGTCGACCGACACGCGAGGCTCCTTCTGTCGAGCGCCGACGCGACTCAGGGATGGTTGATGCCGCCAGGCCGGTACGCGCCGCCACGGCCGCGTTCCTGCGGCACCAGGGTAGTGAGCGAGTCCTCGCTCGACGCATCCGTGTCACCCCCCGGACGGTCCGGGCAGCCCGGCCTCCCCGACCCGTGCGCGGCGCGGCCGCACGGCGGGCCCCGGACACGCCGAGTGGCGCCCCGGGGAGCCGTCAGGCGACCGTGACCTCCGCATACATCCCGGCCGCATAGTGACCGGCGACGTTGCAGACGACCTCGTACCGTCCCGGTGCGAGGTTCAGCGTGACCCAGCCGGAGGTGCCCGGTTCGATGCCGTCGCCGGCACCGGCGCCGTCCGACCGCGACGCCTCCCCGAGGCTGCCCGTCTCGTCGACGGTGCCGTCAGCCTGGACGGCACGGGCTCCCGCGTCCTGACCGGGCGCGAGCGGGAGCACCACGAGCTCGTGGTCCTCGGTCCCGAGGTTCGCCGCGACGAACGACACGGTGCCCGCCGGGACGGCGGAGGTGTCGGTGCGCAACCACATCGCGCCGCCCATGGCTGCGCGGCGGCCACCCATCATGCCGCCACCCATGTCCGAGAGCGTGACGTGCACGACGGCACCCGGGAGGTCGGGCACCTCCGAGGAGGTCCCGCGCAGGTGTCCCCCGGCTCGTGACACGCTCGTCGCCGCCACTCCGTCCCCCGGGCGTCCGCCGTTCGCCGCGACCCAGGCGACGGATCCGACCAGGAGCCCCACGGTCAGCACCAGAGCCCCGACGAGCCACCCGCGTCGCACGGGTCGGGTCACTGCACCCCTCCGCGTGACGCGATGATCGCGGCACGATGGGCCTGGTACGTCTCGAGGTCGATCTCGCCGAGAGCGAGCCGTCGGTCGAGGATCTCCAACGGCGACTCAGCCCGCGGGCCCGGCACCGGAGGCGCCGCGACGGGCGCCGTCGGGACGGGTGCCGCGTGCCCGTGGTTCCCGGACGGCAGCAACCTGACGACGAGCCAGATGATCGCCGCGATCAGGACGATCCAGAACAGGCCCATGAAGACCCATGCGCCACCTGCCATACCTCCGCCGTACCAGCCCATCATGTCCAGCTCCCTCGCTCGGTCCGCCCCCTGCTGTCGACTCCAGCCTGACGCTCGCGCGCGTCGATACCCGCGCGGAACGACAAAGATTCGACGAAGGCGCGCCGGCCGTTCGGGACGGACCTCGGCTCAGGTCGCGCCCTCACCGCCGGGCGATCGTGCCGGCAGCACCATCACGAACGACGCCCCCGTTCCCGGGCCGCTGCTGGACGCCGTCAACGTCCCGCCGTGGGCGTTCACGATCGCGCGGGCGATCGTGAGTCCGACGCCCGTCCCTGCGCTGCTCCGGGTGCGCGACGCGTCGCCACGGAAGAACCGCTCGAAGATCCGGGCCGAGTCGGCCGGATCGAACCCCTCCCCCGTGTCGACGACCTCGAGCGCGGCCCCCGCCGGTTCCGATCGGACGATCACGCGGACGTCCCCGCCGTCCGAGGTGTGTCGGAGCGCGTTGTCCAGGAGGTTCGCCACGGCTTCGGCGAGTCGCTGCGGGTCGACGGCCACGACGGGCGACGGTCCGATCACGTCGAGACCCAGCCGAACTCCGGCCGCGACGAACCGTGCCGTGCTCGACGCGACCGCCTCGCGGGCGATCGACGTGAGGTCCACGAGGCGAGGGTGCAGGTCCAGCTGACGCTCCTCCGCCCGCGAGACCGCGGACATGTCCGCCACCAGGTGCTGCAGGCGGCGGGTCTGACCGGTGAGTGTGTCGAGCGTCGTGCCGTCGACCGGGAGCACGCCGTCGGCCACAGCGGTCACGGTGGCGTCGAGCGCCGCGAGGGGCGTCCGGAGCTCGTGCGCGAGGTCACCGATCAGCTGCCGCCGCATCGTCTCGGTCTCGGCGAGCCGCGCTGCCATCGCGTTGAAGGACTCGGTGAGCTGGGTGAACTCGGGCCCGATCGCGGGAGTGGCGATCCTCGCGTCGAGATGGCCCCGGGCGATCCGGTCCGCAGCGTTCGAGACCATCGCCACCGATCGGCCGAGGCGCCGGGCCACGATCCAGGTGACCAGCCACGAGGTGACCAGGGCGACCGGGACCGCGATCCCCAGCGCCGTGAGGATCGCACTCGCGAAGGCCTCGTCGACATGGCTCTGGACGGCCGGCTCGATCCGCGGGCCCTCGGCCATCCGCAGGTGCGACTGGAAGAGCTGCGGAGCGATGACGAGCGCGACGACCAGCAGGGTGACTCCCCCCGCGAGCACGACCAGCCCGAGGGACGCGCCCAGACGCCACGCGAAACCCAACGGAGCACCGTCCGCCCTGCGCCGTGCCCTCATCCGCTCCCCATCCGGTAACCGACCCCGCGCACCGTCCGGACGTACCGGGGCTCGCTGACATCGTCCCCCAGCTTCCGCCGCAGGTGCCCGACGTGGATCGCCACGACCCGGTCGTCACCGAACCACCCCGGCCCCCACACCTCCTCACGCAGCCGCGCGCGGCTGAACGCCGTGCCCGGACGCGAGGAGAGCACCGCGAGCAGGTCGAACTCGAGCGGGGTCAGGGACACCGATCGCCCGTCGACGGTGACCTCGCGGGCCTCGGTGTCGATCTCGAGCGCCCCGAACCGGCGCGGAGGCTCGCCCGCGGCGGCTCGCGCGGGCTCCGACCCGCCGCTGGTGCGCGGGCGACGCAGCATGCTCCGGATCCGCGCCACGAGCACCCGGGACGAGAACGGTTTGGTGAGGTAGTCGTCCGCCCCGACCGAGAGCCCCACCAGCACGTCGATCTCCTCGGCACGGGCCGTGAGCATGAGCACGTACGCGTCGCTGAACGTGCGCAGCTGTCGGCACACCTCGACGCCGTCGACACCGGGCATCATCACGTCGAGAACCACGACGTCGGGGTTCCGGTCGGCGGCAAGCCGGAGGGCCCCGGTCCCGTCCGTCGCGGTGTCGACCTCGAACCCGTCGCGCTCGAGGTACGCCGCGACGACGCGGACGAGCGCCGGCTCGTCGTCCACCACGAGAGCGCGGTACCGAGGCCCGCCGGACGACGACGGCGCCGTGGTCGCCACTGTCGCTGCCACCACGGCGCCGTCCTCTCCGCCCGTCCCGGGACCGCTCACCCGGGAGTGCCGTCACCGGCTCTCACCGGAGTGCTGCTACTGCGGTCCGACCGGCAGGACCACCCGCTTGTGGGTCGAGTTCATCACGACGGCGAACGACCCGTACCAGGCCAGCAGCGCTGTCACGATACCGAGGACGCCGCCGACGCGCGTGTACGTGGTCGTCCCCGTGTAGTCACCGAGCGCGAGCGCGAAGAACGTCAGGGTGAGGACCACGAACACGAGGAAGATCACCGTGGTCGTCCGCCGTGCCGCGAACGTCATGTAGAGCGTGAAGATGCCCCACGCGAGCAGGAACACCGCGACGCCCTTGCCGGCGTCCGCGCCCGCCGCCTTGAGGTCCGTGAACCGGGCCAGGAACCAGAACGCCATCCAGAACGCACCGTACGAGCAGAAGGCGGTGGCACCGAAGACGTTGCGGTTCGCGAACTCCCAGATCCCGGCGGCGAACTGCGCGAGCCCGCCGTAGAACAGCGCGAGCCCGAACACCACGGGCTCGACGGTCGCCGGCACGAGCCCGGCATTGACGAAGCTGAGGACGAACGTCGTCAGCGCGAACGCACCGAGCCCGAGAGCGCCCGGGTCCGCGAAGGGAACCGGTGCTGCGGCTGGTGCCTGAACGGTCGTCGTACCACGAGTGCCTTGAACGTCGTTGCTCATCATTGAACCCCTCGTTCACGCCCAGCTCGTCCGAGCCGGGCGGACTGTGTTGACATCGAGACAGTAGCGGGTGATCGACGCTTCGGGGTATGGCGCGCCCGACCTCACGCATCCAAATCTGGGACCTTCGTCCCAGCCACCGAGGCCCCCGTCCCCCGGACCGCCGGCCCACTGCGGTTCCACGGTCACGCCGAGGGCGAGCCCGCCACCGAACCGTCCGGTCCGACGGCCCCGGCCTGGACGTGGCCGGCGTGGCCCGCCGCGGCGGCGGCGACGGCGATCGTCACCAGGGCCCCCAGGAGAAGTGCCGCGGGTTCGCCGTCGGTCAGCAGGTGCAGCTGCGTCCCGAGCGCGGCCGCACCGACCGGGACCCCGAGCTGCGCGGCGGCGAGCCCGCCCATCGCGACCGGCTGCCCGAACGCGCGCGGCACGAGGTGGGTGAGCACCGCGCCGACCCCGAGGGCGAGACCCAGTCCGATCAGCGCCGGCCGGTGCGCAAGGGCGTGCAGATCCAGCGAAGCACCGAGCCAGATGAAGAACAGGGGGCCGAAGAACCCTTCGGTGATCGCGAAGAGCTGCCGGGCCAGCCGCCTCGGCTCGCCGACGGCCGCGACCGCGAGGCCGCACGCGAAGCCCGCGAGCATCACCGACACCGCGCTGGCCTGAGCGACGGCCGCCAGCCCGAACAGAGCCGCGAGACTGATCCGCAGCTCGAGCGCGAACTTGCGGCGGTCGGAGAGCCGATGGAGCGCGACCCGCCAGCCCCGGCGCTCGGCGGCACGCAGCGCGAGGAACAGGACGCCCGCGCAGGCCACGACGACCACGGCACCGAGAGCGGCCCGCCCGGCGTGGGCGGGCTCGATCGCGAGGGGGACCGCCACGATGCACGCGGTGTCGGCGATGGCCACCTGGGGCAGCAGCCGCAGGACCGAACCGCCCGTGAGGTGCAGCGCGTCCACGATCGGCAGGATCAGCGCCGCGGAGGATGACGCCAGCAGCACCGCGTACAGGGCCGCATGGCCGGTGTCGAACACGTCCGCGAGGAGCATCGCGAGCGGGACCGATGCGACGCCGACGACCACCGCGCGGAGGAGACCGCCGGGCAACGCCTGACGCAGCCGGGCGTCCGCGACCGGCACGTGCGAGCCGGTGACGAACATGACCAGCGCGAAGCCGATCGTCGCCATGAAGGCGAACGTGGGCTCGGTCGCGTCCACGGCCCCGGCGCCCATCGGGCCGAGCGCGATGCCGACCGCGAGCTCGCCGACGACGACGGGCAGCCCCCACCGACGGGAGACCGCCAGCAGCGGCCCGGCGATGCCCGCCAGGCAGATCAACGCGAGCAGGGCGAAGGTCACGTCGGGCTCCCCGCCGCGACGGGCGAGCGCAGCCACGGCGCCGCGGCGACGCCGCCGATGGTCGATCGCCCTGGACGCGTGGCAGGAGGCACGCACCCATCGTCCTCCGGCGACGCACGCCGGGAGGCCGGGTCGCGGCCGGCGCGGCGCAGCCGTGGTGCGCACGTCCGACGCGCACGCGGGGAGGGCCTGCTCGCCCCGACCGGGCCGACCATCAGCTGACGACGTCCTTGCGCTGGAACGCCCACCACGCCGCCGCGAAGAACACGGACGCGTAGACCAGCGCCGCACCCGTCCCGCGCATCATGTCGTCCCAGACGATCGTCGGACCGAGCGCGTCGAGCCACGAGTACTGGAAGTGGGTCGGCAGGTACTGGCGGTACGGGTCGAGCGCGCTGATCGAGTCGAGGATGTTCGACACCACCACGAGCATCGTCGCCCCGCCGACGGCACCGAGCGGCGCATCCGTCACCACGCTCAGCAGGAACGCCAGCGCCGCCACGACGAGCGCCTGCACGCTCGCGTACGCGACGACGACCGCCAGCCGCTGCAGCGCGACCCCGGCGGTGAAGGTGCCGCCGAGCGGAGAGCGACCCGGCGCCCACCCGAAGAACGCCCCGCCGACGAGGAACGACCACGCCGGCAGCAGCACGTTCGCGCCGACGCTCAGCGTCAGACCGACCGCGAGCTTCTGCCGCAGCAGCCGCGACCGCGGGACCGGGATCGCGAGCAGGTAGCGCAGCGACGACCAGCTCGCCTCGCTCGCGACCGTGTCACCGCAGAACAGCGCCACGACCACCACCAGGAGGAAGCCGGCCGAGGCGAACTCGGTGAACAGCGCGAAGTTCGTCGCACCCGTCGTCGCGAGCGTCACGAGAGCCGAGCCGGAGCCTCCCCCGGGCCGCGCCCCGCCACCCGACGACCCCGACGACGAGCTGACGCGGAACGCGACGGCGATGACCACCGGCAGCACCAGGAGGACTGCCGCCGCGAGCTGGGTGCGCCGACGGCGGAGCTGCCGGGTGAACTCGACCCGCAGGCGCAACGTCCGTCCGGGCCGGAAGCCGTTGTCGTGCACGCCCGCCATCCGCGCGAGTCGGTCGTGGACCCCACGTCGCGTCGGCGCGGGTCGGTCCGTCGACTCGCCGACCTGGGCCTCCGGTTCAGTCACGATCCTCGCCCACCATCTCGATGAAGATGTCCTCGAGGGATCGCCGGGCGGGAACCGCCTGCGCCGAGACCCCGGCGGCCGCGAGGATCGCCATGGCGCGATCCGGGTCCTCGACCGCGAGCTGCCTGCGACCCGCAGCGGCGATCTCGGCGACCGACCCGACGGCGACCAGCCGGCCCTTGTGCATCACGACCACGTGCGTGCACGTCTGCTCGACCTCGGCCAGCAGGTGGCTCGAGATCACGACGGTGCGCCCGGTCGCCGCGTAGCGCCGAAGCACCTCGCGCATCTCCGCGATCTGCAGGGGGTCGAGGCCGTTCGTCGGTTCGTCGAGCACCAGGAGCTCCGGCAGGCCGAGCATCGCCTGGGCGATCGCGAGCCGTTGCCGCATCCCCTGGCTGTAGGTCTTCACGAGCCGGTCGACCGAGCCCCCGAGGCCGGCGATCTCGAGCGCGGTGTCGAGCTCGGAGTCCGCCGTCGGCCGGCCGGTGGCCGCCCAGTACAGGCGCAGGTTGTCCCGCCCCGACAGGTGCGGCAGCAGCCCCGGCCCCTCGACGAACGACCCGATCCGCGAGAGCACCGGCGCGCCCGCCTCGACGAGCTCGCCGAACACGCGCACGGTGCCCGACGTGGGTCGGATCAGCCCCATGAGCACGCGCAGGGTCGTCGTCTTCCCGGCGCCGTTCGGGCCGAGGAGTCCGACCACCTGCCCGGCCTCGACCCGGAACGTCACCCCGTCGACCGCCCGGTAGCCGTCGCCGTACTGCTTCGTGAGGGCGTCGACCGCCACCGGCACGCCGCCGAGCTCAGCCACGAGCGTTCGCCGGCGCCGCCGACCGGCCGACGCCGCCGCCAGTCCGACGACGAGCACCGTGATCGCCACGAGACCGACGATCAGCCACGTCCATGGCTGCCCGCCGCGCAGGATCCGCCCGTCGACGGTCGCGGCAGCGAGCACGCCGTCGGTCAGCGCGATCGTGTAGGCGCGCGGCGCGGTGGGGAGCGCGTAGGCGAGGTCGGTCGTGCCGATCTCCACCACGAGCCGATCCCCCGCGGGGACGCTGCTGACGACCGCCGGCAGGCGGATCGTCACCGCCCGCGGGGCACCCGGGGTGAGCCCGACGAGGCGGACCGGCGCGACCAGCCCGGCCGGCAGCACGTCCGTCCCCCCGGCGCCCACGACATGCACGGAGGCGAACAGCGTGGCATCGCGTGCGTCGGACGCGGTGATCTCGAGCGAGATCGTGGACCCGCCCGCGAGGAGCAGCGCGGTCGGGAGCGGCGCCGACGCGAATCGGGCGACCTGACCCGGGACCGCCGACAACCCTGACGGCACACCCGTCGACGCCGCTGCGGCGAGCAGTCCTCCGACGCCGGGGACCGAGCTGATCGCCGCCGGGCTCCCACCTGCCGGCGCCTGGACCGTCTGCGGGGGTCCGGCGACCGGCACGTGGATCGTGCGGCTGCTCGGGTACCCGTCGGCCGCCTGGAGGGTCTGGGCGACCGCACGACCGGTCGCTGCGGAGATGCCGGTGCCCGGCACCGTGATGGTGAACGAGCTCGTCGGCCGCGTCCCGTGCAGGAGAACCGGGTCGAACCACCCCTCGAGCGAGGTCACCAGCTCGTCGGTCGACGTGCCGCCGTCGTGCCCACCCGAGCGCCACACCATGCGCACCGGCGTCCCGTGCGCCGCGATCCCGGCCGCGTTCTCGTCGGCCTGGGAGAGGGTGAACAACGAGTCGTCCTCCCCCTGGCTGAGCAACGTCGGCGCGGTGATGCGGCCGAGGACGCCTGCCGGGCTCGAGGCGCGCAGGAGTGCCACCAGGCCCGGTCCGGGCTCGCCGGTCTGCGCGGCCTGCTGGTACCCCGCGCAGAGATCGGGTGCGAACCGCCCGCACGGGCCGGCCTGCGCCTCCAAGGACGACGCCGGTGATGCCGGTGAGGACGCCACCGAGGCCGACGCGAAGAGCTCGGAGGCCCACATCTTCTTGAACACGCCGCCCCCGGAGACGTCTCCCGCGGACACCGCGCCCGTGCCCGGCCCGCCCGTGACGTCCGTGCGGGCAGCGACGACCGCGTTCGGGAAGAGCGCCTGCGTGAGGTCGCTCCACGTGATGTCGGCCCCGATCGCGTCCACGCGAGGATCGGCGGCGCCGAGCAGGAGGGCGAGCGCCCCGCCGTAGGACGAGCCCGCCACCCCGACCCGTGGGTCACCTGCGGCGTCGGTGAGCACCTGGGGCAACGTCGCGAGGTAGGACACCAGGTCCTTCGCGTCCGCGACCTCGTACGCCGGGGAGTCCAGGTGGATCAGGCCCCCGGACCGACCGAAGCCGCGCGCGGTGTAGGTGAGGACGACGTAGCCGTGCTCGGCGAGCGAGCGCGCCTCGGGACCGAGGTCCGTCTTCGACCCGCCGAACCCGTGGGCGAGCAGCACCGCGGGGGCCGGCGTGCGTGCTGGGAGGTACAGCGTCGTGTCGAGCTCGACCGGTGCTCCCGACTCCGGCGTCCCGGCGACCATCCGGTCCCGGGTGACGACGGTCGGCGACCTGGTCACCGAGACCGCCGCGGCCGCACCGGCGACGACGACCGCACCGAGGGCGACGAGGGCCCACCGTCGGCGACGACCGAGACGCCTCATGCCGAGCCTCGCGAGAGGGGCGCCGCTGCCGGCTCGGCGGCGCGCTCGTTCGCGCCGGCGCGGCACCGCCGTTCCCTCGCGGGTTGACGTGACATGAGGGCAACATACCCATCCGACCTGGGCCTTCACCCATCCCCGCTCGGCCGGCGCCCGATCGCCTCCCGACCCCCCGCGCGCCCTCTGCCGGGCCTGCTGCGCGACGCTCTCGGGTTCGACGGACTGGTGGTCACCGACGCCCTCTCGGCGACGACGCCGGTCACCGGCTGGTCACCTGGCGCCCGCGCCGTCAGGACCATCGACGCCGGGTACGACATCGCTCTCGCCTCCGGCACTCCCGCCGTCCTACCCGAGAAGGTCGCCGCGGTGGTGCGACGTGCGCGCTCCGACCCGGCGTTCGCCGCCACGGTCGATGTCGCCGCCCGTCGGGTGCTCGCGGCGACGGCACGGCTCGTGCACGATCGGCCCCCGGTCGGGTACGGCGACGTGGCCGCCGCGATCGCCCCGGGCGCGAGCGGTCAGGACGCCGAGGCCCTGACCAGCACGAACGCAAGCGCTACGGTGCACCTAGGACTTTGGTCCCGGGTGGGCTCGCGCGAACGTAACCTACGGTTCAGTAACCTACGCCACCGTAGGAAATGAGAGGGTGCTCGCATGACAGCCGCCACCGTCACGTCCCGCACGACCCGCCTCCCCGTCCTCCCCCTTCCCGTCGTGATCCAGGGCGGCATGGGCGTCGGCGTCTCCTCGTGGCGCCTCGCCGCGGAGGTTGCTCGCAGCGGGAACCTCGGCGTCGTCTCCGGAACCGCTCTCGATCTCGTGGTCGCGCGCCGCCTGCAGGACGGCGATCTCGACGGCGCCGTCCGACGTGCGCTCGGGGCCTTCCCGGTCCCTGCGACAGCCGCGCGGGTGCTCGAGCGCTACTACCGCTCCGGCGGCCGACCCGACGGGACCCCGTACTCCCCCGTCCCGCGCCTCGCACTCCGTCAGAACCAGGCGGCGCAGGAGCTCGCGGTGGTCGCGAACTTCGTCGAGGTGTGGCTCGCGAAGCAGGGACACACCGGCCCGGTCGGGATCAACTTCCTCGAGAAGGTCCAGATGGCCACCCCGGCGGCCGCCTACGGCGCGATGCTGGCCGGGGTCGACGTCGTCCTCATGGGTGCCGGCATCCCGCGCGACATCCCGCGCCTGCTGGACGAGCTGTCAGAGCATCGTCCGGTGCGCCTCGCGATCGACGTGACCGGAGCCGACGCGGGCACGCACACGGTGGACCTCGACCCGCACGCGCTCCTCGGGCCGGACCTCCCGACGATCCGGCGCCCGGCCTTCGTCGCGATCGTCTCGGCCCACGCCCTGGCCGCGTACCTCGCGCGCGACGCCCAGATCCGCCCCGAGGGATTCGTCGTCGAGGGCCCCGGCGCCGGCGGCCACAACGCTCCCCCGCGAGGGCGCCCCACGTTCGACGACCTCGGGCAACCGGTCTTCGGCCCCCGCGACGCGGCCGACCTCGCCAAGGTCGCCGAGGTCGGGCTGCCGTTCTGGCTCGCCGGGTCCTACGGCACGCCCGAGGGGATCGCCGCGGCCCGGGCGAGCGGCGCCGTCGGCGTCCAGATCGGCACGCTCTTCGCGCTGGCCGACGAGTCCGGTCTCACGCCGGCCCTGCGTTCCCAGCTCCGTGAGCTCCTGCGGGCCGGCACGCTCGAGGTGCGCACCGATCCGTTGGCGTCACCGACCGGGTTCCCGTTCAAGGTCGCGCAGCTCCCCGGCACGCTCTCCGACGCGACCACGAGCGCCGACCGTCCGCGGCTGTGCGACCTCGGCTACCTGCGGACAGCGTTCGTCCGCGACACCGGGTCCGTCGGCTACCGCTGCCCCGCCGAGCCCGTGCACCTGCACGTGCGCAAGGGCGGCACCGCGGCGGACACCGACGGTCGGGCCTGCCTGTGCAACTCGTTGACGGCGAACATCGGCCTCGGCCAGACGCGTACGGACGGCTACACCGAGGAGGCGCTCATCACGCTCGGTGCCGACCTCGACGGCGCACGCCGCCTCGCGGAGCTGCACCCGCACGGGTGGACGGCACGGCAGGCGATGGACTGGCTGCTGGCTCCGCAGACCTGAGCGGTCCGCATGGCCGCGAGCACGTGACGGTGCCAGACTGAGGTGAGGGCGACCCGTCACCAGGAGCGTCCCGGTCGGGGCAGCCCACGGGATGTGCCTCATGCGCGACATCGGGCTGCGAATGCCGACAAGGAAGTACCACGTACGCTCGCCGTACCGTGTCGGCCGGCTTCTCGTGATCGCGGCGCTGACCGTCGCGATCACCGTGCTGGCCGGGTGCTCGACGAGTGAGCCGAGCGCGTCACCCGCGACCTCGGCTCGCCCCACGGCGACCGTCCCGACGCCGACCTCCACCGCGACGACGCCCTCCACCGCGACGCCGACAGGTCCGCCGGTCGACGTGCCGGCCTACTTCCTGGTCGACACCCGAACCGGCTTCCGGCTCGCGCGCGAGCTCCGCGCGGTGCGGACGGCCGACCCGGTCCGCTCTGCCGTCGAGGCGATGATCGCCGGGCCGACCGACCCCGACTACGCCGGCACCTGGAACCGGTCGACCACGGTGCTCGATGTGCACCAGAGCTCCGGGACCATCGTCGTCGACCTGTCCGCCGATGCGCGGACCGCGCAGGTCGGCTCGGCGGGTGCCGCGTTGATGATCCAGCAGCTCGTCTACACCGTCACCGACGCGGCCGGCCAGCCAGCGGCGCCGGTGATGCTGACGATCGACGGGAGCCCGGCCGGCGAGCTCTGGGGAGCCGTCGCGTGGGACGCTCCGGTCACACGCGCCGACCCGCTCGACGTCCGGCTGCTGGTCCAGATCGACCGACCGACCGAGGGGACCGTGAGCGCGTCACCGGTCACCGTGTCCGGCGACGCGGCGGTCTTCGAGGCGACCCTCGCGTGGGCCGTCCTCGACGCGGGCGGTGCGACGGTCCGCTCGGGCTTCACCATGACGTCGGAAGGTCAGACGTTCGCGCCGTACTCGTTCGCCGTGCCGCTCGACCCCGGCTCCTACACGGTCGTCGTCACCGAGGAGGACCTCTCCGACGGCGAGGGCGGGACGCCGATGAGCGACTCCCGCACCATCACCGTCACGTGAGCACCCGCCGACGGCGGTCAGGGCGTCGTGGCGAACTCGAGAAGGTCGGTGCGGGTCCGGACGGACCCGTCGACGTCGGTCCACGTCAGCACCGCGCGGCGAGAGGCCAGGTCGGCGGTCAAGGTCGCCGACTGGTCGCCCGACGTCCACGTGAGGACGAGCTCGGACCCGTCACCGCCGATGCTCGCCGCGCCACCGAACGCCGGGTGCGTGTTGCGGAACCGGATCAGTCCGACCAGCGCCGCGACGACGGGGCGGTCGAGCTCGGCCAGGATCTCGGCCACCGTGTAGCGATGCCGGTTGATGTCGCGACCGACGCCTGAACGCGCGAGCAGGTCCATGTCGTTCGCACCGGCGAGCAGCCCGACGTAGTAGATCTGCGGGATGCCGGGAGTGAAGAGCTGGATCGCGCGCGCGAGCAGGTACGCGCCGTCGTCCCGTCCCAGCGCGTCGTAGTAGGTGCAGTTGACCTGGTAGACGTCCAGGTTCGACGCGGCCCATCCGGTGGCCTGCCGGGACTGCCCGCCGGAGTGCGTGTGGATCCCCTCGACGAGGTCGTGCACCTGCTCCGGGGTCAGCAGGCCCGGACGACGATCGCCCAGCTGGTCCGGGCCGACGTCGACCACCCCGATGCCGTCGTGCGTGTCCAGGACGGTCACCGCATTCATCGGGCGCACGTCGAGCCACCGCCGCAGCGGCGCGACGTCTCCGGTGTAGAGCCCGTGCAGCAGCAGCGGCGGCAGCGCGAAGTCGTACACCCGGTCGACCACCGAGCCGATCGCGATCTGCCGCTCGAAGTGCGCGTGGATCTCGACGAGAACCTCCACACCGAGCCCGCGCGCCTGGGTGGTCAGCTCGTCGATGAACGCGAACGTCTCCGGCGTCATGAACGACGACGTGCCCGCGGTCTTGATCGCGTACCCGACCGCGTCCAGGCGCACCATCGACACCCCACCCTCGGCGAGGGTCGACAGCACCCGGTCCAGATACCCGCGGCCCGCCGCCGAGCCGAGGTTCAGGTCGATCTGCTGGCTCGTGAACGTGGTCCACACCAGCCGACGCCGTCCACCGAGCGTCATGACCGTGAACGGCAGACCGGGTCGCGGGCGGTAGATGCCCACGAGCTCGGCCTCGTCGGCACCGTCCGGGTACACGTCCGCCATCGTCAGGAACATCGCCGCGTGCGGAGAGGCGTCACCACGCGCGCACACGTCACGGAACTCGGCCGAGTCGGCCGAGACGTGGTTGACGATCAGGTCCACCATCACGGCATACTCGTCGCCCAGCGACCGCAGGTCGTCCCACGTGCCGAGCCGGGGATCGACCTGGGTGTGGTCCACCGGGTCGAACCCCGCGTCGGCCCCGTCGTACGGCGTGAAGAACGGCAGCACGTGCACCCCGGCGAACACACCGGCGAGCTGCCCGTCCAGGACACCACGGAGCGCGGCCAGCGTCCCACCGAACCTGTCCGCGTACGCGATCAGCTGAACGCCGTCGCGCGGTCCGCGTCCGCCGTGTGCCATGGCCCCAGCCCTCCGTCGTCGACGCGGGCGTCGCACGCGACCTGATCCGTGGCACACCGCCACGACCCGCGCCGCGACCGGAACGCCCGGCCGACCCGCGGCAGCAGCGTCGCACACTCGTCGGTGGCGACGGAAGCGAACCCGCCGGTCAGCCGACGGGCCGCCCTCGCGCCAGCACGCCGAGCCGGGGCAGGCGAGCCGGGACAGCCGAGCCGGGACGACCGGTCCGGGACAACGGCTCAGAACAGCTGCGGGACGCTCCTCGCAGCGGTGTACAGCGCGACGCCCACCAGGAGGATCGCGAACGCCTGGCTCAGCCGTGCCGGGTTGACCCGGGAGACCACCCGGTTGCCCAGCAGTCCGCCGAGCACGGCAGCGGCGGTGAAGAGCCCGATCACCGTCCAGTCCAGGTCGAAGCCCTGGTCCAGCCGGAACGCGAGCGCCGTGACGCTGTTGATGCCGATCACGAGCAGCGACGTGCCGACGGCCACCGGCATCGACAGCCCGAGCGCGAGCACGAGCGCGGGGACCACGGCGAAGCCGCCGCCGACCCCGAAGAAGCCGGTGAGGAGGCCGACGGTCGTCGCCGTGAGCACGATCCTGGCCACGCGGCGGCAGTCGCACGTGAGGCGAGGGCGGAAGGCGACCGCTGGGGCCTCCGTGACGGTCCGGTCCGCCGCCGGTCGGTCCGCCGGGACGGTCTGCCGGCGCTGGCGCCGGATCATCAGGATCGCCACGAACAGGATCAGCACCGAGAAGGCGGCGAGCAGGACGTCCTGGGGAACCGCGGTGGAGAACCGTGACCCGATGTAGGACCCCACGATGCCGAGGAAGCCGAACACCACCCCCTTGGCAAGGCTGACCCGCCCGGCCCGACGGTGCGGCAGCGCCCCGACGAGCGACGTCGTCCCCACGATGAGCAACGAGCCCGTCGTCGCCGCGTGCGAGCTCTGGCCGAAGAGGTAGACCAACGCCGGCACGGCGAGGATCGACCCTCCGCCACCGAGCGCACCGAGGCTGAGACCGATGAGCAGACCGACGGGGATGACGAGCGCGAGCACGTGGAGTCCTTGCTGTGGGGGTGCGGACGGCGCCGGGACGGCGCCGCCCGCGGTGGGATCGGGCGGGAGGTCGCGGGGGTTCAGGCCTGGGCGACCAGCTCCGACACCAGAGGGAGACCCGCCGCAGCGGCGCTCTCGGCGAACGACCCGTTGACCGAGACGACGTGGTGCCCGTTCGCCAGGAGGAACGACGCGGCGATCGAGGCCCGGTAGCCACCCGCGCAGTGGATCCAGATCTCTGCTCGCGGGACGTCGGCCAGACGTTCGAGCAGCGAGTGCAGCGGGATGTGGACCGCCCCGTCGATGTGCGACTCGCGCCACTCGCTCAGGCGCCGCACGTCGAGCACGACGACCTCGCGGTGGTGCCGCACCTGCTCCAGATCGGCGAAGCTCGCGAGCTGGAGCTGCCCGAGCGGGCCGTCCGTCCAGTCCTCGGGCGCGCCGGTCGCTGCGGCGGCCGGCGAGTCGATGCCGATCCGCACCAGCTCGCGCTGGGCCTCCGCCACCTGCTCCGGCGTGTCACCGAGCAGCGTGACCGGGGTGCCCCACGGGATCAGCCATCCGAGGTAGGTCGAGAACTGCCCGTCGAGGCCGACGTTGAACGTCCCCGGCACGTGACCGGCGGCGAAGGCGGTCCGGGTGCGGAGGTCGACGAGCCACTCCCCCGCGTCGAGTCGACGCCGGAGCTCGGTCTTGTCGGCCTGCTGCGGCGCGCTGAGGTCGGCTGCGACGGGTCCGGCGGAGTTCGCGGGACCCATGTGGACGTAGTAGGCCGGGTACGCGTCGAGCCCGGCCACGATCTCGGCGACGTACGCCTCCTCGTCCTTGCTCAGTGCCGGGTTGAACAGCTTCTCCTGGCCGATCGTGGACCCGGTGGCACCGGCGGTGGTCGTGGTCGCCGAGCAGAAGCTGCCGAACCCGTGGGTCGGCATGACCTGCGTCTCGTCCGGGAGCTCGTGGGCGAGCCGGTGCGCCGAGGCGTACTGGTGGTGGGCGAGCTCGTGCGTGTGGGACGCGCCGAGCAGGTCGGGACGCCCGGTGGAGCCGTAGAGCAGCGACCCACCGGAGAACACGACCGGCTCGGACCCTTCGAGGGCGTACGAGAGGTGGGTGAACGTGTGACCGGGCGTGTGGATCACGCGCACCTGCAGCGTCGGGCTGACGTCGATCAGGTCGCCGTCGTGCACCGGCACCCGGTCGAACGAGACGACGTCGTCGGCGTTGACCAGGTACTCCGCGCCCGTCTGCTGGGCGAGGGCGTACCCACCGGTGACGTAGTCGTTGTGGATGTGCGTCTCGAGGACATGGGTGATCCGGATGCCGGCGTCGGCAGCGGCGGCGAGGACCCGGTCGGTGTCCCGCTGGGGGTCGACGACGAACCCGACCTGGCCGTCGTGCACGAGGTAGCTGCGGTCGCCGAGGGACGGCGTGTCGATCACGATGATGCTGGGGCTCATGAGGACGTGTTCCTTCTCAGACGGGAGGGATCGTGAGGGGATCGCGACGGACACAGGTCGACGGTGCGCCGCGCGGCCGTGCGGTCAGGCGGCGTTCGGGTGCTGACCGGCCACCACGGGACGCCCGGAGCCGATCCACGCGCTCGTGCCGCCGATCACGGAGTAGGCGTCGAAGCCCGCGCTCCGGAGCAGGTCCGTCACCCCGCGGCTGCGGTTCCCGCTCGCGCACACGACGTAGACGCGCTCGTTGCGCGGGATCTCCTGCAGCCGTGCCGGCACCTGGCCGACCGGCACGAGGCGAGCACCGGGGACGTGGCCACCGACGTACTCGTAGGGCTCGCGGACATCGAGGACGAATGCCCCGTCCGCGTGGGCCGCGGCGAACGCGTCAACGACGACTTCAGACATGGATCTGGCTCCTTGGGTTCGCGTGTATACCCCCTGGGGTATCTTGGAGAGTACAAGCACGAACCGACCGCCCGCATTCCGGACGGACCCGGGACACCGGACAGCAGCCCCTTGCGTCGCCCCCGCCCCACCGCTCTGGAGGTCGCATGATCCCGCTCGCCCCTGCCCGTGCCGAGCCACGACGATCGCTCGACGCGAGCATGCAGGCGCTGCGGTCCTGGACCACGCGCCAGTACGTCGCCGCCGCAGGCTTCAGCATCGGCTTCGCGCTGCTCATCGGCATCCCGACGGTGCTCATCCCGAACCCGGTGTTCGGCCGCGAGGTACCTGTCACGGCCTGGAGCTACCCCGTGTGGATCGTCTCGTCGCTGCTCGCGGGCATGCTCGCGGCCACGTACGTGCGCGCCCGCACGGACGACGCACCCGAGGAGCTCGACGCCGCCGCGGCGGCCCCGAGCCGGTTCGGGATCGCCGGTGGCGTCCTCACCTGGTTCGCCGTCGGGTGCCCGGTGTGCAACAAGCTCGCCCTTCTTGCACTCGGGTACTCCGGGGCCCTCACCTGGTTCGCTCCCGTGCAGCCGTTCCTGGCGGCCGCCGCCGTCGCGCTCACGGCCGGTGCGCTGGTGTTCCGGCTGCGCGGTCAGACCCTGTGCCCCGTCGGCGCGAAGAGCCCTGCACCGGAGCGGCCGGCAGCCGGATCGTGACCGTCAGCCCGCCGCCGGCGGGCGCGTGCGCGTCGATGGTCCCGCCGTGCGCGACCACGATCTCCCGGACCACCGCCAGGCCGATGCCGTTGCCGGCGATGTGCTCGGTGCCGTGCCCGCGCCACAGCCGGTCGAAGACATGCGGAACCTCGTCCGCCGCGAGCCCGGGACCGGTGTCGGCCACCACGAGCACGACGTCGCTTCCGTCGCGCCGTACCGTGACCCGGGCCTCGTCACCTGGACGGCAGTAGCGCGCGACGTTCGACAGCAGGTTGCCGACCGCCTGGTGCAGCCGGTCGGAGTCGGCGCGCACCAGGGCCGGACCGGCCAGCTCGCGCACGACGACGAGACCGGCGGCTCGCAGCTGGGGATCGTGCCCCGCGAGCGCATCGGCGACGACTCGGCTCAGGTCGACCTCCTCGCGCTTCGCGCTCGACTCGGCGGCCGCGGAGAGCTCCTCCGCGGCGGAGAGCTCGGCGAGGTCCTGCACGATCCGGCCGAGCCGGAGCGACTGGTCGTGGAGCCGCGCGAGCCCCTCCGACGTCGGTTCGACGAGTCCGTCGCGGAGCTCCTCGAGGCCGGCCTGCAGCACGGCCAGCGGGGTGCGGAGCTCGTGAGCGACGTCCGCGGTCAGGTTGCGGCGGTCCCGCTCGGAACGAGCGACCGTGTCGGCCATGCCGTTGAACGCGTGCGCGAGCTCACCGAGCTCGCCCGGTCCGCTCTCGCGCGTGCGCGCCTCGCGGTCACCCGCGGCGAACTGCCGCGCCGCCGTCGTCATCGCGTCGATCGGCCTGGTCAGCACCCGCGTCACCCACCAGCTCGCGACCACCGCCACGACGAGCGCGACCGCCGCGGCCACGGCGATCCAGGACCAGGCGATGTCACGCGCACGCGTGCCCGACGACGCCCCGAACATCAGGCGCACGGTGCCGACGGTCACGCCGTCGACCACCACGGGCGCGGTCACGGCGCCTTGCGCGCTGCTCTGCGCACCTCCGGAGGCACCGCCTTGGGCACCCGGGCCCGGCCCGCCTGCGCCCTGACCCATCCCGGCACCGACCCGGACGGACCTGCCGTCCTGGTCGAGCACGAACAGGCGCGCACCGGCCGCCTGCGCGATCGCGCTGCTGCCCGTCAGGTCCGCACCGTCCCAGCCGCCCGCGGCCTGATAGGCCGCACCGGCGGCACCCGCCGCCGCCGTCGCCTTCTGCACCCTCTCGGACTGCTGGACCGCCTCGACGCCCTGCCCGACGCCGATGAGTGCGGCGACGGTGAGGACGACGACGGACGACACCGCCACCAGGACGAAGGCCAGGAGCATCCACCGCCCCAACGGGCCGACTCCGGGAACCCTCCCCGCTGCCCTCCCGGTGACCCTGCCGGCAGACCGGCCGGGACTGCCGGCGCTCATCGCTCCTCGTCCCGTCGCAGGCCGAGTCGGTACCCCACTCCCAGCACGGTCTCGACCACCTCCGCGCCGGTGTCACCGAGCTTGCGTCGGAGGTTGCGCACGTGCGAGTCGATCGTTCGCTCGTAACCGGCGTACTCGTACCCCCGGACCCGGTTGACCAGCTCGTACCGGGAGAAGACGCGGCCCGGTGCCGAGGCGACGGCCGCGAGCAGCCCCCACTCGGTCGGGGTCAGGTCGAGGACACGACCGTCGAGCCAGGCCTCGTGGCGAGGCTCGTCGATGCGCAGACGCCCGCCACCGTAGGTGGCCTGCGCGGCCGTGACGGGCGACCCGCCGCTGCGGGCCAGCACCGCCTGCACCCGCAGGACGACCTCGTGCGGGCTGAACGGCTTGGTGACGTAGTCGTCGGCGCCGAGCTCGAGGCCGCGGATGCGGTCGTCGACCGTGCTGCGCGCGGTCAGCACGAGCACCGGTACCCGACGCCCGTCGCGCGCCTCGCGCAGCACCTCGAGGCCGTCGACGTCCGGCAGTCCGAGGTCCAGCACGATCAGGTCCGGTGCGCTCGTCGCCAGGAGCGAGACGGCCTCGGCGCCGCTGCCCGTCGTCAGCACGGCCAGCCCCGCGCGCTCCAGGTACCGACGGAGCAGCTCGCGGATCTCACGTTCGTCCTCGACGACCAGCACGGTGGGCATACCTGATCATGACGCGTCCCACGTCGCCCCGGTCGGGTAGCGACCCCCGATCCGGCGGACGGCCGCAATCTCCATCCCGTCTGCACATCGACGGCAGATGCCCTGCAGACGCGCGACACAGGGTGGGTCGTACCGAAGGACCAACACGAGAAGGAGATCATCATGCGCACCAGGACCAGGATCGCCACCGGGATCGCCACCGGGGCCCTCGCCGCCGCGCTCATCGCCACCCCGAGCCTCGCGGCGACCATGAACGACGCGTCCAACGGCGACACCGTCGGCCACGGCTGGCGCGTCGCGCAGCAGACGACCACCGGGGCCGGTGACGCGACGACGTCGCGCACACGCCTTCAGGACGGCACCTGCGACGGAACCGGCGTCGGGACGGGCGCGCAGTACCGCGGCTCAGGCGCCCAGAACCGTGGCTCCGGCGCCGGCGGCACGGGAGCCGGCGCAGGCTCGACCGCCGCGCTGAGCACGCTCGCGAGCGGCACGCTGACCGACGCCCAGAAGTCGGAGCTCGCCGCGATGGCCGAGGAGGAGAAGCTCGCGCACGACCTCTACGTCGCGTTCGGCGAGGCGTTCGGCACCCGGTCGTTCACGCAGATCGCGTCGGCCGAGACCCGACACCTGACCGAGGTGCGCTTCGTGCTCGACCGCTACGGCATCGCCGACCCGACCGACGGGCTGGCCGCGGGGACGTTCGCGTCGACCAGCACGCAGTCGCTGTACAAGGAGCTGCTGGCGTCCGGGTCGGCGAACGTGGAGGCCGCGTACACGGCCGCACGGACCGTCGAGTCCACGGACATCGCCGACCTGAAGTCCGCGATGTCGTCCCTGGAGGCCCCCGACGTGAGCGCGGTGTACACCCACCTGCTCGCGGGTTCGGAGCAGCACCTGGCCGCGTTCGGCGGTTGACGGGCTCGGCGGTTGACGGGCTCGGCGGTTGACGGGCTCGGCGGTTGACGGGCTCGGCGGTTGACGGGCTCGGCGGTTGACGGGCTACGACGCGCTCGGATCCGGTGCACGGATCCGGGCGCGTCGCGGCGCCTGGGACCGCCCGTCGCGCCGCCGGGCCCGACCGGCGACGACCGGCGGACGACGGGTGCCGTCACCCTCCCGTGCCGACCTGGGAGACTGGTCCGGTGACGTCCTCTCCGGCCCCGGTCACTCCTCCGGTGTTCGACCCGATCCCCGACATCCGTCTGATCGCGGCGGACATGGACGGCACGCTGCTGGACGACGACGACGAGCTTCACGAGCACCTCTGGCCGCTGATCGGCGAGCTGCACCGCCGGGGGATCATGTTCTGCCCGGCGAGCGGGCGCCAGTACGAGAACCTGCGCGCCAGGTTCGAGGACGTCACCGGCTCCGTCGTCTTCATCGCCGAGAACGGCGCCTACGTGATCCGTGACGGCCACGAGGTGAGCTCGGACGGCGTCGGTCTCGAGGACGTCCGCCGCCTGGTGGAGACCGCACGCGAGCTCGCTGCTCGGGGGCCGGACATCGGTGTCGTCGTGTGCGGCAAGCGGGCGGCGCACATCGAGCGGACGGACCCGCTCTTCCGGGCCGAGGTCGACAAGTACTACCTCAGCCTCGAGGTGATCGACGACCTCACCCGGGTCGACGACGACGTGCTCAAGGTCGCGGTCTTCGACTTCGGGTCCGCCGAGGCGACGACCGCCCCGGCGTTCGAGTCGTTCCGTTCGACCCACCAGGTCGTCGTCTCGGGTCAGCACTGGTTGGACGTGATGAGCCCGACCGCCAACAAGGGAGCGGGGATCCGGGCACTGCAGCGCGCGCTCGGCGTGGGCCCGGCTCAGACCATGGTGTTCGGGGACTTCCTCAACGACCTCGAGATGATGGACGCCGCGGACTACTCCTTCGCGATGGACAACGCGCATCCCCTGCTGCGCGAACGCGCCCGCTTCCGGGCCCCGTCGAACGTCGAGAACGGGGTCGTCCGGACGATCTCGTCCGTGCTCGGTCTCGCCTGGTCGTCCTGATCCGGACCGGGTCCGCTCGCGGTCTCGATCCTGGTGGGTGCTGGTGCACGCTCGCACGCTCGCAGGCCCGCCGACCGCGAGGGACGCCCCGACGTGAATTCACCCGGAGCATACCGGTGAAAATGCTGCCAGAATGGACCGACCGCGCGTCGCGGTTCACGGGCCGACGTCACGGCCCCGGCGCGGGGAGTGGGGGGTGCCCGTGACCGTTGGCGACTCGAGCTCACGCCGGTTCGACACCGACGCCGGCGTTCGCGCGACGCTGGTCGCCATCGCGTCGCTCGCCGCCCGGCTCTGCCGCGCGGACGGCGCAGCCCTGTGCCTGACGCGGGACGGCACGCTCGAGGTCGTCTCCCACACCGGCACGCTCCGGTCCGTTCGTGACGTCCTTGCCCGCTGCCGGCAGATCGTCCAGGGCAGCGATGACACCGACCGCGCTTCCGCCTCCGACGCGCGAGAGCGCGCCCATCTCGTGGCAGACGCTGCACCGTCGGCGGTCGTCCGTCGGCGGGACGACGGCGGGCCGACCGTCTCCGCTGTCGCCGTCGTCGGTCCCCACGGCGAGATCCTCGGTGCCCTCGGCGTGACCGGGTCACGCTCGCACCCGCTCGCCGCCGATCCGGACGTGCTGCTCGCCTCCGTCGCCGACCACGTCGCCTCGCTCGTCGGCGCGCGCGCGACCCAGGTCGACCACGAGGCGCCACCCGAGGGGCAGGTCGCCGCCCTCCTGGCGGACGCCACCGTCGCGATCGTCGAGCTCGGACCTGACGGCGTGGTCCATCACGCGAACCCTGCGGCGGCAGCACTCTCACCCGACGGCAGTCCGACCGGCCGTCGGCTCGAGGAGCTCGTGGTACCGACGGACCGGGAGGCGGTCCGCGCCGCGGTGGACGACCTCGCCGCGGGTCGCACGACCAGTCGTCAGCTGACCGCCCGGTACCTCGGGCGGGGCAGCACGCACCTCGCCGGCCTGACGACCGTCTCCCTCGTGCGGGCCCCCGAGGGCGGGCCGCGCCGTCTCGTCGCCGTCGTCGTGGACCAGACCCTGCGGGAGGACGAGCTCGCCGACCTCACCGCCCGAGAGGAACGGGCCGCCGGGCTGCTGCGCGCCATCCCGGACGCGATCGTGGTGTGCGCGCACGACGGCACGATCGTCGAGGTCAACGACCAGGTCGGCGTCCTCTTCGGCTACCGGGCGGAGGAGCTCGTCGGGCAGCCGATCGAGATCTTGGTCCCGGACGCCCAGTCCGCCGCGCACAGCTGGCACCGGTCGACCTTCGTCGCGACGCCGCACGCGGCACCGATGATCACCGGGCCCGGCATCACCGGTCGCCGGAAGGACGGCACCCTCGTGCCGGTGGAGGTGAACCTCGCGGCCGTGGACCTGTCCTCCGGACCCGTGGTCGTGGCGTCCGTGCGGGACGTGACCGAGTCACGACGGACCGCGCACCGCCTGCGCGCGACGCACGACCTCATGTCGGACATCCTCGGCGCCGCGACCGAGCAGGCCGTCATCGCCGTCGGCCTCGACGGGACGATCGAGCTCTTCAGCCGCGGCGCCGAGCGGCTGCTCGGCTGGAACGCGGACGAGGTGATCGGTACGCCGGTGTCGAGGTTCGTGCACCCGGACGACGCCGCGACCACCGCGTGGGGCCTGGACCCACGCCTCCCACTCGCGAACCGGGTCCGCGACCTGGTCGGCTCGGGGATCGCTGCCACCCGACCCGCGACGATGCAGACCCGTGCGGGCGACCGCAGGTCCGTGCTGGTGTCGATCACCGTGCGCCACGGGGAGTCCGGACCGAGCGGCCTGATCATCGTCGCGACGGACCAGACGGCCCGGCTCCGCCAGGAGAAGGAGCTCGAGTCGAGCGAGGCGCGCTTCCGGCTCGCCTTCGACAACGCTCCTGTCGGCGTCGCCCTCGTGAGCGCACGCCCGGGGTCGCTCGGCCGCTACCTCCAGGTCAACGCTGCGCTGGTCGAGCTGCTGGGCTACCCCGAGCGCGAGCTCCTCGGGGCGACCGTCCAGAGCATCACCCATCTCGAGGACCTCCCCGAGGTGGTCTCGACCCTGGGTCTTCTGGCGGACGGGACCGTGGGCAGCTCGCGCCTCGAGCACCGGTACAGCCACGTCTCGGGTCGGGACGTCTGGGCCAACGTGAGCCTCTCGCTCGTGCGCGACGCCGGCGGCATGGCCGACTACTTCGTGGCCCAGGTCGCCGACGTCACCGAACGCAAGCGGGCCGAGGCCGAGCTCACCCACAACGCGCTGCACGACACCCTGACGGGCCTCCCCAACCGGATGCTCCTCATGGAGAGCCTCGCGCGGGCGCAGGCGCGTGCCGAGCGCACCGGTACTGGTGTCGGGGTCCTGTACATCGACCTGGACAACTTCAAGGACGTGAACGACTCGCTCGGGCACGCCGCGGGCGACGAGCTCCTCGTCGCGATCGCGCTGCGGCTCACGTCGTGCATGCGCGACTCCGACACCGCGGGTCGCCTCGGTGGCGACGAGTTCGTCGTGATCTGCGAGGACCTCGCCCGCCTCGACGAGGTCACGGCGGTCGCCGATCGCGTCACGCGTGCCCTCGCCGTCCAGCTCCCGGTCGCCGGGCGTCTCGTCACGATCTCGGCGAGCATCGGGATCGCCCACTCGACGAACCCGACCGACCGCCCCGAGGACCTGCTGCGCATCGCGGACATCGCGATGTACCGCGCCAAGGGGAACGGTCGCGCGCGCTACGAGCACCCGGACCCGGAGCTCCAGGTCCGGGCGATCCGCCAGCTCGAGCTCGAGTCCGACCTCCGCGAGGCGTTGGAGCACCAGTCCGCGCCGCTCGCGACGAGCTGGACCGGAGCGCCGCTTCTTCTCGGCGCGTCCACCAGACCTCCCGGGACCCGCGACCAGCTGCGACTCGCGTACCAACCCTGCTTCGACTCCCGGTCGCACCGGATGGTGGCCGTCGAGGCTCTGCTGCGCTGGGACCACCCGACCCGCGGCCCCCTGAGCCCCGGTGAGTTCCTCGACGTCGCCGAGGATCGTGCCCTGATGGTGCCGCTCGGCCTGTGGGTGCTGCAGACCGCGTGCGCACAGGCGTCCGCCTGGGTGGCGAGGTACGGCCCTCGGGCCCCGGAGGTGTGGGTCAACGTGTCCACCCGACAGCTCGGGCGCAACGGCTTCGCCGCGTCGGTGGCGGACGCGCTCGAGGACACCGGGCTCCCTGCGGACCGGCTCTGCCTCGAGCTCACCGAGCGTCAGGCGCTGAGCACCGCGCACTCGGCCCTGCACGATCTCGACGCCCTGCCCGAGCTCGGGGTCCGGCTCGCGATCGACGACTTCGGCACCGGTTACGCAGGCCTCGACTACCTGCGTCGTCTGCCGGTCTCCGCGCTCAAGGTGGACGCGAGCTACGTCGCGGAGATCGGCACCGGGACCACCGGGGCCGCGCTGATCGCGAGCGTGATCAACCTCGGCCGCGCCCTCGATCTCACGGTCGTCGCGGAGGGCGTCGAGACGGCTGAGCAGCGCGACGGGGTGACGGACCTGGGCGCCGACGTGCTGCAGGGCTTCCTGCTCGCCCGCCCCGGACCGCCCTCCGCGGTCGACACGCTGCTCGCGAGCCGGCTCGTCGAGGACGACCTCGCCGACCTCGAGGGCGGAGAGGGACGGATCCGCCATGCCGCCGGACCTGATGCCTGACGACCCGGGAACGGGCGACGAGCCGGGACCCGCGACCCCGCCGACCCGAGATGCTCGTCCGTCCCGTCGCGGGTTCGCAGCCGTCGCCGGTGTCCTGGCTGCCGCGCTCGCCGTCGCGGTCGGCCATCTGGTCGCGGGGTTCGTCGGACCGGGATCGTCCCCCGTCGTCGCGGTCGGCGGCGTCGTCGTCGACCACACGCCGCAGTGGCTGAAGGAGCTCGCGATCCGTGCGTTCGGCACGCATGACAAGACCGCCCTGTTCGTCGGCCTCGCGGTCGTCCTCACGGGGATCGCCGCCGGCGTCGGGGTGGTCGCCCGGCGATCACCACACACGGCAGCGCTGCTCGTCGTCGCCCTCGGCGCCGCGGGCGCGGCGGCCGCCGTCTCTCGAGCCGCCGCCGGCGCCGCCGCGTTCCTCCCGAGCGCCGTCGGCACGGCGGCGGGCGTCGTCGCCCTGCGCGCACTGGGTCGACGGCTCGGCTCCACGGTCGGCGACGACCCCGCCGACGCCGCGGGGTCGGGCCTCGACCGACGGGCCTTCCTCCGCGCCGCCGGGGGCGTCACCGTGCTCGCGGCGGTGAGTGCGGCGATCGGGAGCGCACTCGGATCCGTGGGACGGGCCGCCGCCGCGGCGCGGGCCGCCGTGGTGCTCCCTCGAGCCGCACGCCCGGCGCCCGCGGTCCCGGCCGGGGCCCAGTCCGCGACCCCGGGTGTCGTCCCGTTCCTGACGCCGAACCAGGACTTCTACCGCATCGACACGGCACTCGTGGTGCCGGATGTCGATCCGTCCACCTGGACGCTCCGGGTGCACGGCCTCGTCGCGCACGAGGTCACGCTCACGTTCGCGGAGCTCCTCGCGGCGGACCTCGTCGAGGCCGACGTCACGCTCACGTGCGTCTCCAACCCGGTCGGTGGCGACCTGATCGGCAACGCCCGCTGGCTGGGCCTGCCGATCCGGGAGGTGCTCAGCCGGGCGGTCCCCGACCCGACCGCGGACATGGTGCTCTCGACGAGCGTCGACGGCTTCACCGCGTCGACTCCGCTGTCCGTGCTGACCGACGGCCGCGACGCGCTGCTCGCCGTCGGCATGAACGGAGAGCCGCTGCCGCTCGCGCACGGGTTCCCGGTCAGGATGGTCGTGCCCGGCCTGTACGGCTACGTCTCGGCGACGAAGTGGGTCGTCGACCTCGAGGTCACCCGGTTCGCCGACCGCACCGCCTACTGGACCGAGCGAGGGTGGTCGCCCCGGGGTCCGGTCAAGACCTCGTCCCGCATCGAGGTGCCGCGCTCCGGCACGGTCGTGCGCCCCGGTCCCGTCGCGGTCGGCGGTACCGCGTGGGCGCAGCACCGCGGCGTCACCGCGGTCCAGGTCAGGGTCGACGACGGAGCCTGGACCGACGTCACGCTCGCGGCCGAGGACACCGTCGACACGTGGCGGCAGTGGTCGTGGACCTGGGACGCGACACCCGGGACGCACACCCTGGCCGTCCGTGCCACCGACGCGGTCGACGGCGTGCAGACCGGCACGGTCGCGGACGTCGTCCCGGACGGCGCGACCGGGTGGGACACGATCGACCTCACGGTCAGGGCGTGACGGCGGAGCGGACCATCACGAGCTCGGGTCCGGCCATCACCAGCAGGACGACGCACACCGCGGCCACCGCCATGCTCAGCCGGAACGGCCACACGCTCCGCGGTCGTGCGAGGGCGACGGCCGCACCGAGGACCGCGAGGACGACCGCGGCTCCCCCGCCGAGGAGGGCGGGACCCGACGGTGGAGCAGACGGGCCGAGCACGACCACGGCCGTCGCCGCGACGAGGGCGAGGAGCGCGACCCCCGTCGCACGCACCCGGCCGAGGCGGTGCGGGAAGCCCCGTACCCCGGTCGCACGGTCGTCCTCCAGGTCCGGCAGCACGTTGGCGAGGTGCGCCCCGACGCCGAGCAGGGCCGCGGCGAGCAGCCCCCACCACGTCGGCTCCGGTCGGCCGGGCTGCGCCAGCACCACGAAGAGCAGGAGGAGGCTGAACGACACGGCGTAGGGCAGCCACGACACCGCGGTGGCCTTGAGGCGGAGGTTGTACGCCCAGGCGCTCGCGACGGCGACCAGGTGCGCCGCCCCCGGGGCCACCCCGGTGGCGACCGACAGCACCGCGCACGCGACGACCGCCCCCAGCGCGCCCGTTCGCAGCGCCGTCGCGCTGACGAGCCCGCTCACGACCGGCTTGCCCGCCCGGCCGACCGCGCGATCCCGCGCGGCGTCGAGCCAGTCGTTCGACCAGCCCACCGACAGCTGACCCGTCAGCACCCCGCCCGCGACGAGCAGACTCGTCCCGGGCGTCGATCCGACCCCGATCGCGAGACCGGTGGCGAGCGCGGTGACGACGACCGTGGGACCCGGGTGCGACGCCAGGACGAGCCCCCACGGCGAGACCGTCGTCGTGCGCATCGGACCCCCACCCTCGCGGCGCACCCCGCACAGGTGCCACCGCCTGTCGCCTGGCGGCCGACACTAGCAAGGCGCCGAGCCGGATCGACCATCGCATGACACGATGCGCGGATGTCCCGCGTCGTCGCTGTCTCACCGGTGCTCGCCGGTCACCGCTACGAGCAGGCCGAGATCACGACGCACATCGGCCCCCTGCTGTCCGCCGACCCGGGTCGGCTCGCGGCGCTCGCCCGCTTCCACGCGGCGAGCGGGGTCCTCGCGCGCCACCTCGCGCTGCCGCTCGAGCGCTACGCCGGTCTGCGCCGCTTCGGCGACGCGAACGACGTGTTCCTGACCATCGGGGCGGATCTCGCCGAGGAGGCCGTGCGCGCCGCTCTGACCGCGGTGGACCTGTCACCGGCCGACGTCGACTTCCTGCTCTTCACCACGGTCACCGGTGTCGGCGCCCCGTCGATCGACGCGCAGCTGGTCGAACGGCTCGGGTTGCGACCGGACGTCAAGCGCCTGCCGTCGTTCGGTCTCGGCTGCGTCGCGGGGGCGAGCGGGATCGCGCGCGTGCACGACTACCTGGTGGGGCACCCGGACGACGTCGCTCTCGTGCTCTCCGTCGAGCTGTGCTCCCTGACGATCCAGCACGGCGACGACTCCACGGCCAACCTCGTCTCGAGCGGGCTGTTCGGCGACGGAGCGGCCGCCGTGGTCATGGTCGGCGATCGCCGGGCCGCCGGTCTGGACGGCGTGGACGTCCTCGGGACGCGCAGCCGCGTCCATCCGGACACGACGGGCATGCTCGGCTGGGACGTCGGCGGCAGCGGCTTCCGGATCGTCCTGGGCGCCGGCCTGGCCGATGTGGTCGAGGCGCGGCTGCGGGCCGACGTGGAGACGCTCCTGGCACCTCACGGAGCTCGCGTCGCAGACGTGGCCGCGTGGGTCGCCCACCCCGGCGGACCGCGGATCCTCGACGCCGCGGCGACAGCGCTCACGCTCGGGGAGCACGCGCTCGACCGCAGCCGACGCTCGCTCGCCGCGGTCGGCAACCTCTCGTCCTCCTCGGTGCTGCACGTCCTCGCCGACACGCTCGCCGACGGCTCGCCACCACCCGGAGGTCTCGCCGTCCTGTTCGCGTTCGGTCCCGGCGTCAGCGCGGAGGTCGTCCTCCTCCGGCGACCCGAGGAGGTCTGACAGGTGTCGGCGACGGTCTACCTGCTGCTCGTCGGCGCCGTCGCCCTCGAACGGCTCGTCGAGCTCGTGATCTCGGCACGCCACGCCGCCTGGTCGTTCGCGCGGGGCGGGACGGAGCACGGCCGCGGCCACTTCCCCGCGATGGTGGCGCTGCACAGCGCCCTCCTGATCGCGTGCGCCGGGGAGGTCGTGGTGGCCGGTCGCCCGTTCGTCCCGGCGCTCGGCTGGCCGGCTCTGGTGGTGGCCCTTGCGAGCCAGGTGCTGCGCTGGTGGTGCATCGCGGCGCTCGGGCCGCGGTGGAACACGCGTGTGATCGTCGTCCCCGGCCTCCCGCTCGTGACCGCGGGTCCGTACCGCGTGCTGCGGCACCCGAACTACGTCGCGGTCGTCGCCGAGGGGCTGGCTCTTCCGCTCGTGCACACCGCCTGGGTCACGGCACTCGTCTTCACGCTGCTGAACGCCGTGCTGCTGCTGCGGTACCGGATCCCCGCCGAGGAACGCGCGCTCGCACTCGCGCTCGGGCGGTCACCGCACCGGGACGCGCGCTCGTGAGCGCCGAGGTCGACGCGGATGTTCTCGTCGTCGGTGGCGGCCCGGTGGGGCTCGCGACCGCGATCGAGGCGCGGCTCGCCGGGTTGTCGGTGGTCGTCGTCGAGCCGAGGGTCGGCGTGATCGACAAGGCCTGCGGCGAGGGCCTGATGCCGGGCGCGCTCGCCGCGCTGACCCGGCTCGGCGTGGACCCGGCCGGGCGTCCCTTGACGGGCATCAGGTACCGGGATCACCGCAGCCACGTCGACCACGTCTTCCGGGGTGCGCCCGGTCGGGGCGTGCGACGGACCGACCTGCACGCGGCACTGCTGGACCGCTGCGCGGGCCTCGGCGTCGACCGGGTCGCCGCCCGCGTGACGGACGTCGACAACGGATCGACACACGTCGAGGCCGCGGGTGTCAGCGCCCGGTGGCTCCTCGCGTGCGACGGGCTGCACTCGCCGGTGCGTCGGCTGGTCGGGCTCGAGACGGCGGCGACCCGGTTCTCGGGTCGCGCGCACCCGCGGCGGTTCGGGCTGCGTCGGCACTTCGCGATCGCCCCGTGGACGGACCTGGTCGAGGTGCACTGGGGACCGGAGGCCGAGGCCTACGTCACCCCGGTGGGGGACCACGAGGTCGGTGTCGCGGTCCTCGGGCCGAGCGGCACGGACCTCACCACCGCCCTCGCCTCGTTCGCCGACCTGTCTCGTCGGCTCGACGGCATCGAACCGACGACGACGGTCCGCGGGGCCGGTCCCCTGCGGCAGCGGACGAGGGCCCGCGCGACCGGCCGGGTCCGGCTCGTGGGCGACGCGTCGGGCTACGTCGACGCCCTGACCGGCGAGGGTCTGCGGGTCGGTTTCGCGCAGGCGCGGGCAGCGATCGCCCACCTGGACGACGTCGCCGCCTACGAGCGCGCGTGGCTCGCGGCCACGCGTGACTACCGCGTCCTCACGAGCGGACTGGTCGCGTGGGCGACGTCTCCGGCGCGCCGGGCCGTGGTCCCGGTCGCACGGGCCACGCCCTGGCTGTTCGGGGCCGTCGTCGAGAGGCTGGCCCGCTGACCTGCGGTCGGACCGGGCATCGACCGGGCCCGACGTCGTACCGATCGCCCGATTCTCCTTGCGACAGGCGCGTCCCGGACGATGGTGAGGGGGTGACCGCCCGACCCGCACCCGCCACCAGGCCTGCACGAGCCGCCGTGCTCCGTCGGCTCGTCCCGGCGTGGCTGCGCACCGACGACCTCGCCGTCGAGACCGGCCAGCTCCTGCTCCTCGCCACCGGGGGGATGGCGCTCGCCACCGCACCGCTGCTGACCGGGTCCGGTGCCGTCGGGCACCCCCTCGCGGCCGTGTGCGGCATCCTGCTGCTCGTCGAGGGCGCGAGCCTGTGGGTGTCGTGGGCCGCGCTGCCGCACTGGGCCACGCTGGTGTTCCCGATCACGACCCTGGCCGCACTCGCCGCGATCGGGCTGACGACCACCGGGATCGCCGACGCCTACGTCGGCGTGATCCCCCTGCTGTTCGTGTACATCGGGATCTTCCACGGTGCACGGTCCGCCGCCCTCGTCCTCCCGCTCGCGTCGGTCACCTACGTCACGATGGTGGGCACGCTCACCGCGAACACGGCGGTGCGCCTGCTGGTGTACGGCACCGTCTGGCTTGCCGTCGCCGCGCTCATGTCGTTCATGATCGAGCAGCAGCGCGCCGTGACCGACCGCCTGGAGGCTGCCGCGCTGACGGACCCGCTCACGACCCTCGGCAACCGTCGCGGGCTCGACGCCCGGCTCACCACAATGACGCCGGGTGACTGCGTCGTGATCTGCGACCTCGACCACTTCAAGGCAGTCAACGACACCCGTGGTCACGCCGCCGGCGACGCGGTTCTCGGTCTGTTCGGCGCCACCGTGACCCAGCACCTGCGCCGTCGCGACTACGCGGCGCGCTTCGGTGGCGAGGAGTTCGCCTTCGTCCTGGCACGGACCGAGCCTGCTCAGGCCCTGGCTGCCCTCACGTCCCTCCGCGCCGAGTGGGGCGCGGCCGGGACCGGCGTGACGTTCTCGGCCGGTCTCGCGATGGTCGACGGCACGCGGACCGCCGCCGCGGTCCTCGCGGCGGCGGACGCCGCGCTCTACCGCGCGAAGTCCGACGGCCGGGACCGCTTCAGGGTCGACCTCGCGGACGCACCCGCGGTGCTGCCCACCGCACCGCCGTCGACGGCCCCGCACCCACTGACCTCGAGCGCGGGCGCATCCGCGGTGTCGGCGGGACGCACGATGCCCCCGGGGCCCACGGTTCCGGCTGACGTGCACCGACGCGCGTCCCGCGGTGGTCGTACCGCCGTGCTCGCCACGACCGGAGCGTCGTCCCGCGCGTGACGTCGAACGCACCCGGGTCGCAGTCGTCGACGCGGCCCCGACAGCACCCTGGACGCTGCCGTGACGTGCGAGCCATGCTGACGTCATGACGACGACGCCGATCCGCGACCGGGGCGACTGCGCGACGCCCGCGCGCTCGGGAGACCGGGACGTGGAGCGGGGCCTCGATCGGCTGTGGCGGCACCCGGACAGGGTCCGCGCGGAGCTCGCCGCCGTGCCGGACCGTCGGGACACGATCGAGCGGACGGTCGCGGTGCACCAGACCCACGGGCACATGGTCGTCGCCGAGGACCGGGCGGGCTGATGGCCGGGCGCGCACGACCGGCCGGGGCGTCGGCATCGACCGCGCGTCGCACGGCCGCCCCGCGCGAGGTCCGGGTGAGCCACCCCGAGCGGGTGATGTACCCGGAGGCGGGCATGACGAAGGCCGACGTCGTCGCGTACTACACGGGCGTCGCACCGGCCCTGCTCGGCCAGCTCCGCGACCGTCCGGTCACGCGCGTACGTTTCCCGCACGGGGTGGGAGGTGAGAGGTTCTTCGAGAAGAACACGCCGCGCGGGGCCCCCGACTGGCTCCGGCACCGGCTCCTTCGCGCCGCCCCTGGTGGACCCGACGAGGGGACTCTCGTCGACCTGCCGTTCCTCGACGACGTCCCCGGGCTGGTCTGGGCAGCGAATCTCGGAGTCCTCGAGCTCCACACCCCGCAGTGGACGGTCGGCCCTCGTGGCGGGGTCCGCCGTCCCGACCGCCTGGTGATCGACCTCGACCCCGGACCGCCCGCCGGACTCGTGGCGTGCGCGGCGGTCGCGCGGACCGTCGCGGCCCGGCTCCGCGCGGACGGGCTCGACCCACGGCCGGTCACCTCGGGCAGCAAGGGCCTCCAGCTCTACGCCGGTCTCGACGGGACGAGGACGGCGATGCAGGTGAGGCAGTACGTGCGCGACCTCGCGCACGAGCTCGCCGATGCCGACCCGGCCCACGTCGTCGCGGTGATGCGTACAGACCTCCGGCATGATCGCGTCCTTCTCGACTGGTCCCAGAACCACCCCGCCAAGACCACCATCACGCCCTACTCGCTCCGCGGGAAGGCCCGCCCCACGGTCGCCGCCCCACGAACCTGGGACGAGCTCGACGACCCGGAGCTGCGGCAGCTCACCGCCGACGAGGTTCTCGCGCGTCTCGCCGACCTCGGCGACCTGTACGCCCCCGGCTCCTGAGCAGCAGCCGCGGTGGCCACGCCGGCATCGGCTGGCTCGGGCGTCGGGGCTCGGCGCGAGGCAGGCGCCGGCCGCTTCCCCGGGGCTCAGGTCACCGTCAGCGCAACGACCCCCGTCAGGGTGGGGACGAGGACGATCCGGCCGGTGAGCACCGGTGACGCGAACCGGCTCGTCGTCCCCACCGCGGCCTCGGTCAGCACCGTCCCGGTCGCCTCGTCGAGCGCGTATAGCCGCCCGCCGGAGGCGTCCACGGACCAGACGGCGCCGTCGCCGACGACGGGCGAGCCGGCGATGTGCGCGGGCGCCTTCCAGCCGCGATCCAGCGTCGTCGCACCGACGCCGACGCGGAGCAGCCCGTCCGTGCACGGGACGAAGGCCGCCTGCGCGGACGCGTCCCAGGCGATGCCGCCGTAGCCGGCGCACCCGGTGAGCGTCGCGAGCTGACCGCCGATCCCGCCCAGGTGCTGCGCATCCAGGAGGTAGACCACCGCGTCCTTCCCGGAGACGAGCACCCGATCGCCGTCGAGGAGGACCGGCCCGGTACTCCCGAGGTCCCGGTCGCGGGCGTTCTGCGAGCCCCAGGACGTCGGGGCGAAGAGGTCGAGCCGGCCCGACAGGTCCGGCGCGAGCCGCAGCACGGAGTCGCTGCCGTCGTACGTGCCGCCGGTCGACGCTCCGTTGCCGACCGCGACCCACACGTCACCACCGGCACCCACGGCCACACCGGACGGTGCCCAGATCCCCGCTTCCCGGCGTGCGGGGACGACGTACGACGTCGTCGGCCCGTGACCGTCGACCGGCGTCGCGGTGACGTACCCCACATAGTCGCCGCAGTCGCCGTAGAGCCCTCCGAACGGCACGTAGACCCGGCCGTTCGCCACCGCGAGTGCGCCTCGTTGCTGCTCGGCGACCCGGTCCCGCGACGTCACGTCGAGGGAGCGTCGCCAGCGCTCCTCGCCCGTGGCGAGATCGAGCGCGACGAGCGTGTGACTCCCACCCGTCGTCTCGGCGACGACGAACACCGAGCCCGTGCTCGGGTCATAGGCAGGCGTTCCTGTGATCCCGAGCGGGTCGACGTCACCGCACGGGAGGTCGCGCACCGGCACCGGGTCACCCAGCCGGTGCATCCAGCGGACGGCGCCGGTGGTGCGGTCGAGGCCGTAGACCGTGTCGGCCTCGGTGGCCGCCACCACGAGCCCTCCGACGACGATCGGCTGCCCGTAGACGGCACCGTCCAGACCGGCGGTCCATGCCGCACCGAGCCGGTGCACCGCCGGGAGACCGGTCGCCGCGCCGGCGCGGTCGAGGGTGCGATGGTAGGTCGGCCAGTCCGACGCACCCGATCCGGCCGGAGCCGGGCTGCCGGACGAGCTCGACGACGGGGTCGGGCTCGGCGACGGACGACCCGGGCTCGGCGACGTCGTCCCCCCGTCCACCCTCGACGGGGTCGTGCACCCGGCGAGGACGAGCGCGAGCGCGGCCAGCACGGGAGCGACCAGTCGTCGCGGGGCGACGTGTCTCATCGACCCACACTAGACACCAGAGTCCGCTCGACGACGCGCGCCCGTCCAGGACGACGCACGGGCGCGGCACCGCCTGCGGCGCGTGGAGACGGCAACGATGTCGGTGCTCACGACGACGATGGTGGCATGCAGACGATCCTGGTTCCGCCCCTGTTGTGCTCACCACTCGTGTACGGCCCCATCCTCGACGTGGCCTGGGCACGCGGTTCCGTGACTCTCGCCGACACCCGTCATGACGACACCGTCGCCGGCATGGCTGCGCGTCTCCTGCGCGACGCACCCGAGGAGTTCGCGCTCCTCGGCACGAGCATGGGCGGCTACGTCGCGCTCGACGTCGTTCGGCAGGCGCCGGACCGAGTCCGTGCGCTCGCACTGGTCAGCACGTCGGCCCGACGGGACACGCCCGAGGAACGGGCGGCGCGGGAGCACCAGTCACGTCTGGTCGAGGCCGGAGAGTTCGACCGGCTCGTCGAGCTGGCCTTCCCTGGCGTCGTCGCAGAGCAGCACGAGACGGACCCGGAGCTGCTCGGCGTCTGGCGAGCCATGGCGCGCGCGGTCGGAGCCGAGGCCTTCCTCCGCCAGCAGCGAGCCGTCATGGACCGGGCCGATGCGCGAGGGCTTCTCTCGACCATCAGCTGCCCGACGATGGTGATCCACGGGACGGATGATCGCCTCGTCCCGGTCGAGAGAGGCGAGGAGATCGCCCGGGCGGTCCCGGGCGCCGAGCTCGTCCTCATCGAGGACGCCGGACATGGCGTCTTCCTCGAGCAGCCCGAGGCGGTCGCCTCCTCGCTGGCAGACTTCCTCCACAGGCTGGACCCACCTCACGAGACCGACGATCACCGATCCCGGTCGAGCTCGCCCGTCGGCCCTCGGGCATCACGGACCGACGCGCCGGCCTGAGGGACGGCATCGCCGATGGGTCCTTCGGCCCTGGCGGCGGCGCACGGAGTCGCTCGACGCTGAGGACAGGTCATCGCCACGGGAGGTGGGTCTGGTGCGCGCTCTGGTGATCGTCGAGACACCGTCCGGGAGCATGCGCGAGGTCGCCGAGGCGATCGCTGAGGGACTCGCGAGGGGTGCCGAGGTCCAGGTCCAGGACGTCGACGAGGGTCCGGCAGAGCTCCCGGCGGATCTCGACCTCCTCGTGGTCGGCGGACCGACGCGGGCCCACGGCCCGAGGCTCGCCGACACCGGACGCGATCCGCTCTCGCACGCCGGCAGGGGCTTGCGGGAGTGGCTCGACGGCCTCGGTCCTGTGCGCGCCGGCGTCTCGGCGGCTGCCTTCGACACGCGCATCAACAGTCCCAAGGTCCCAGGCTCCGCGGCCCGCGCGGCGCGGCGACGCCTCGCTCGTCTCGATTTCGAGGTCGTCGCACCACCCGAGAGCTTCTTCGTCACCGGCCGAGAGGGCCCGCCCGCACCGGGCGAGCTCGAGCGGGCACGATCCTGGGGTCGAGGTCTCGCGACCACGGTGCCACCCGCGCACCGGACGTCGTGAGGGCCGAGTCGGCGCTCCCGCCATGCTGCTCAGGACCTTCGTCGGGAATAGCAGATACCCCCCTGGGTATTGTATCGAGCGACGATTGGAGATCACCTTGACCACCTCACCCAGCCCGGCCCCTGCCCCGTCCTTCCTCGACCGCATCAAGAGCCTCTTCGGCGGCGGCGGGGACGACGGTCGCGTCAAGCCGACCGTGAACGCCGCACGCGCCATCGAGCTCGTGCGCGACGGCGCGACGATGCTCGACGTCCGCGAGACCGCTGAGTGGAAGACCGGGCACGCGCCGGGCGCCATCCACATCGCCCTCGGGAACATCGACCAGGCCCCCAAGCGCCTGCACAAGGGACGCACCGTCGTCGTCGTGTGTGCGAGCGGCATGCGCTCCCGCACCGCGACGAAGCACCTGCGCACCCTCGGCTTCGACGCGACGAGCGTCTCGGGCGGGATGGCCGCCTGGCAGCGCGCCGGTGGAGACGTGCGCCGATGAGCGTGCCGACCGTGACCACGCCCAGCACGGCGGACCCCCGGCGGATCGTGATCGTCGGCGGCGTCGCCGGCGGCATGAGCGCCGCCGCGCGTGCGCGACGCCTCGACGAGCGGGCGCAGATCGTCGTCCTCGAGCAGGGCGACTACGTGTCGTTCGCGAACTGCGGGCTGCCGTACCACCTCGCGGGTGAGATCGTGAAGCGCGAGTCGCTGCTGCTGCACACCGCCGCCTCGCTCGCGTCCACGCTCAACCTCGACGTGCGCACCGGGCACCGGGTCAGCGCGATCGATCGCGAGGCCCGGCAGGTCACCGTGCAGACGGAGCAGGACTCGTACACGCTCCCCTACGACGCCCTGCTCCTCTCGCCCGGGGCCGTGGGGGTCCGCCCCCCCATCGAGGGGCTCGACCACCCGGCCGTCCACTCGCTCCGCACCATCCCGGACGTCGACGCGGTGCGCGACAGCGTCCACGCGATGCTCGCGACCCGGACACCCGAGGAACCCCCGCACGCGGTCGTCGTCGGTGCGGGCTTCATCGGACTCGAGGCGGTCGAGGCACTCACCTCGCGCGGGGTCACCGTGCACCTCGTCGAGCTGGCCGACCACGTCCTCCCGCCGATCGACGCCGAGCTCGCCCCCTTGCTCTCCGCAGAGCTCGACGCCCATGGCGTCGACCTGCACCTCGGCGTCTCCGCGCAGTCGATCGCACCGATCGAGTCCGCGCACGAGTGGGACGGCAAGAGCTCGAGCGGTGCCGTGGTCGTGAGGCTGTCGGACGGCACCGAGCTGCCGGCCGACCTCGTCGTCGTCAATGTCGGCGTCCGGCCGGCGAGCGCTCTGGCGCGCGACGCCGGGCTCGACCTCGGTCCGACCGGCGCCATCCGGGTGGACGCGGACCAGCGGACCTCCGACCCGCACATCTGGGCGGTCGGCGACGCGGTCGAGATCACGCACGCGATCACCGGTGCGACCGGTCCGGTCCCGCTCGCGGGTCCTGCGAACCGGCAGGGCCGGCGAGCCGCCGACTCGATGTGCGGGCACACCACCATCCGCCAGGCGTCCGTGCTCAGCACCGCGATCGTCCGGGTCTTCGGCCTCACGGCCGCCACGACGGGGGCGAACCAGGCGACGCTGCGCCGTGCGGGTCTCGCCCACGAGGTCGTCCACATCCACCCCGGCGACCACGCCGGGTACTACCCGGGGTCCGAGCAGGTCCACCTGGTCGCCAGCTTCGCCCCTGACGGCACGCTCCTCGGGGCTCAGGCCGTCGGGCGCGCGGGGGTGGACAAGCGGATCGACGTGCTCGCGACAGCGATCCGGGCCGGGATGACGGCCGAGGACCTCGCCGAGCTCGAGCTGGCCTATGCCCCGCCGTACGGGTCGGCGAAGGACCCGGTCAACATGCTCGGGTTCGTGGCGCAGAACGCGCTCGACGGCACGATGCCGCAGTGGCAGGCCTGGGATCTCGAGGACGCGACCGAGAACACGCTCATCCTCGACGTCCGGTCCCGGGGCGAGTACGCGCACGGGCATCTCGACGGCGTGCTCAACATCCCGCACACCGAGCTGCGGGAGCGGCTCGCGGAGGTGCGAGCGGCTGCCGCCGGTCGCGACGTCAGCGTGCACTGCGCAAGCGGCGTACGGTCCTATCTCGCCACCAGGATCCTGCTGGGTGAGGGCTTCAAGGCCCGCAACCTGTCGGGCGGGTGGCTCACGCTCCAGGCCGTCCACCAGGGCCTGTGAGGACCGGGGCGGCTGCGCGGACCGGGTGACCGGTTCCGCGCGGCCGCTCCGCCGTTCGCCCGGTCACGGCGGGGCGGTTCGGCCGGTCACGGCGGGGCGGTTCGGCCGGTCACGGCGGGGCGGCCGACGGTCGGGTCGCTCTCCACGGCATGCCCCGGGCGGGTTCAGCGAGGCGGGACGGGGCACGTCTCCGGGTCGGTCATGCGCTGCAGGAGGCCGAATGCGACGATGCCCACGGCGAGCCCGGCGGACGCGACGTCGTGCGCCGATCCACCGAGGACCCCCGCGGCGCCCACGAGGGTCAGTGCGGCGACGACGGCGCACGGGGTGCAGCCGATGTCCAGGCGCCGACCCGCCCCCCGCATCGGCACGTAGCTGGCGAGCGTCGCGGCGCCGATGACGGCGGCCACACCGACGAGGACCGTCCACCCGACCGGACCGGGCAGCCCGCCGCCCACGGCGATCAGCGCCGCACCCACGACGGGCGCGGCGACGAGGCCCGCGAGCAGCCGGCGGCGCGGCCACCTGCCGGCGACGACGAGGCGCCGTGGCGGCACCGGGCGCGGCGCGGTCTGCAGCGGGTTCATGACATGTCCTTGTCCTCGAGCTCGTCGAGCCGGTCGAGGGCGTCGCGGCCGCCCTCGAGATAGTCGACCCAGGCCGTCGAACGACGGCCGGGCAGGTCGACCTGCGCGCGCCAGGTCGACCGAACTGCGGCGATCGCCGAGCGGACCTCGTCGTCCTGCCTCGACCGGACGGCGCGGCGCACGTCGGCCAGCGCGACCGCCGCGCCCTCGTGGTACTTCGCGCTGCGCGCCTCGACGCCCGGCGCGCCGGGCCCGTCGACGCCGCGCACGCCGTTGACATCACCCGCCGCGGCCGGGACCCGGCAGAGAGACAGATGGCCCGTGGCGGCGCTGAGCCGCTCACGGGCCATCTGCTCGCGCTCCTGGAGCTTCGCCAGGAACGCCTCGCGTCCGGTCAGCACCGAACTCGGGTCCGTGACGGCACCCGGGGCGCCGACGGACCGCCGGTGGATCAGCGGCAGGTGCAACGCTGCGACGGCTCGACGTTCGCCATCACGGCGTCGACGTGCATCCCGCAGCCGGACCAGGTGACCTTGCCACAGCGGCTGCAACGGGCCGGACTACACATAGCTCACTCCTCAGTGGTGGTGTCTGATGGTCCAAGCATACCCCGGGGGGTATCCGATCGCCAGTCGTGTCCGCCTGTCGGACCGCCTGGGAGCCTCCTGTACTCGGCACGCCGACGGGCTCGTCGACGCACGCCGGATCATGCGGTGCGGATGACCTCGACCAGCGCGTCCAGAGCCGGCCGACCCGCTCCGACGGCACGCCGCACCCGCTCGGCGCGCGTGACCGTCAGGCCCGGGAGCCCGGCGAGATCGACCACGACGTCTGCTGCGCTGAAGAGCACGTCCGGGTTCGACGGACCCCCCGAGCCCTCGGTCGGGTTCGTGGCGTCGTGCCCGACGACCAGGAGCACCCCGCCGACCGCGAGGGCCGACGCGGCGTTGCGCACGACGACCCGGCGCGACACGGCGTCCAGGTGCAGGTACATCATCATGACGGCCGCGCTCGCTCGCGCCGGAGGGACGTAGCGGACGACGTCCTCCTGGAGCCAGGTGATGCGTCCCGCGGTCTGCGGCGCACGATCGGCCTGCACGGCCTTCGCCTTGCGGATCGCCTCGCCGGAGAAGTCGACCGCCGTCACGTCCCAGCCGTGCTGGGCGAGCCACAGGGCGTGGCGCCCCTCACCGGTACCGAGATCGAGAGCCGCTCCGGGCGCACGGCCGCCGAGAACCTCGACCGCCCAGACGTTCGGCTCGGGCGACCAGACGAGATCCGTGCCCGCGTAGCGGGCATCCCAACCGGCGGAGTCCATGGATCGGCTCGGCTGCGTCACGCCAACGAGAGGAAGAGCTTCTCGAGCTTCTGGACGTCCAGCGTCTCCTGGCCGTCCGACTCGATGAGGCACTGACGCATGCCGGTCGCGATGATCGCGAAGCCGGCGCGGTCCAGGGCGCGGCTCACCGCCGAGAGCTGCGTGACGATGTCCTCGCAGTTCCTGCCCTCCTCGAGCATGCGAAGAACGGCGCCGAGCTGACCCTGCGCTCTCTTGAGCCGGTTGATGACCTTGCCCATCTCGGCCGGGTCGAGCTCCATGCCGACTCCCTTCAACGCGTCGCTCGCGAAGGATACCCCGTCGGTCAGCTGGATCACTGTGAGACTCCGGTCACGGGTGCGCGGTCCTGGGAGCTGCCCATCGGTCAGGACGCCGCGCTGTGGGCGGCGACCTTGGCCCGGACGTCGTCCATGTCGAGACCGCGGATCCCCGTGATGAGCTGCTCGAGAGACTCGCCCGGGAGAGCTCCCGGCTGCGAGAACACGAGGATCCCGTCGCGGAACGCCATCAGCGTCGGGATCGAGGAGATGCCCGCCTGCGCGGCGAGCGACCGCTCGGCCTCGGTGTCGACCTTCGCGAACACGATGTCCGTGTGCGTCTCGGACGCCTTCTCGAACACCGGTGCGAACATCCGGCACGGCCCGCACCACGCGGCCCAGAAGTCGACGAGAACGATCTCGTTGTCGACGACCGTCTTCTCGAAGACGCTCTCGGTCAGGTTGACGGTGGACATGCTGGCTCCTCACGGTCGGCAAATACCCTCGGGGGTATAACGGTCTCGTGACCGCACTATTCCCCCTCTGCGGGGCCGGCGCCAACCGGCTCGCTCAGGTCGACGCCGCGAGATCCAGCCGATAGCGGTCGCCGACGCGCTCGAACCCGATCCCTGCGTAGTACGCACCCTCCGCGCCGGGTGCGCTGACGACGCGCGTGTACCCCTTGTCGACGAGGAGCCTGCTCGTCCGGAACACGAACTCGCCGGGTGTGAAGTCGCGGTAGCGCGCCGTCACGTAGTCGAGGTCGATCTGAGCCACGCCGGACCCCGCGTCGTGCAGCAGCACGTACCCGACCGTCTCCTCGTCACGCAGGATCAGGTAGGCCTCACCGGTCCGAGGCGCGTCCGGCCTGAAGTCGGCGGAGAACTCACGGATGTCGGTCGCGTGGCGGCCGAGCAGGTATCCGAGGTACGCGTCGTCGGGCTCGACCTCGACGACCGCGTACGAGGTCGTCGAGTGCCGGGATCGCAGCAGGGCGCGAAGGTAGAACAGGTTGATCCCGACGAGCACCGTGTTGAGGCCGACCATCGGCCACACGCCGACACCGATGTTGAACGCGACGAGGATCAGCGATCCGACGAGGTTGATGAGCCTCAGTCGCAGGATCCGGGTCTGGAGCAGGGACCACACCAGGATCGCCGAACCCACCCAGCCCACGAGGTCGAGCAGACTCATGTCGTTCCTTCCACCGAGAACCCGCTGTCCGGGACCCGACGGTAGTCTGGGCACCGGCACCGAGCGCGCGACGACACGGGAACACCTCCCGCCCGTCCCGCTCGCTCCCCCGCACCCGCCCGTGGACCTCGCCGAGCCGGTGCGTACCGGCGAACGCTCATCGGACGAGGTCGGACGACGTCGGAAGAAGCAGGACACATGACACCCACGCAGGCGCGCGCCCCTCTCGACGCCGTCGACGGCGCCCCGTCGGAGGGGCCCGAGCCCGCGACCGGCATCGACCCGGCCGATCTCGCCACGTTCCTGCGGGTCGTCGACGCCCTCGTCGAGCTCCCGCACGACCACCCGCACCACGCGGTGGCGCGGCGCGCGACGTCGGGGCTCTTCAAGGCGGTCAAGAAGCAGCGTCGCACCGAGAAGCGGGAGACCGTGAGCAGCGCCGACCGCGCGGTGGTCGCGGCCACCGCCACCGGCAGCCCGGGTCGGATCGACGACGAGACCCAGGGGATCCCGCTCGTCTCCTCCGCACGCGGGGCGACCGCCGGGACGCTGATGCGCGCACGCCCGTGCTACATCTGCAAGCAGCTCTACACCGAGGTCGATGCGTTCTACCACCAGCTGTGCCCGACCTGCGCGGCGTTCAACCACGCGAAGCGCGAGGCACGCACCGACCTCACCGGCCGCCGAGGCCTGCTCACCGGCGGACGGGCCAAGATCGGCATGTACATCGCGCTGCGGCTCCTGCGCGACGGCGCGCAGCTGACGATCACCACGCGGTTCCCGCGCGACGCCGCGCGTCGGTTCGCCGCCCTCGCCGACAGCCCGGAGTGGCTCGACCGGCTGTCGATCGTGGGCATCGACCTGCGCGACCCGACGCAGGTCGTCGCCCTCGCGGACGCCGTGGCTGCGGCCGGACCGCTCGACATCCTGATCAACAACGCCGCGCAGACGGTGCGCCGGTCGCCCGGATCGTACGCACGGCTCGTGGACGCCGAGCTCACCCCGCTCCCTGACGGCCCGTTGCCGCAGATCACGAACCTGGGACGCACCAGCGACGCGCACCCCCGCGCACTCGCAGGCTCGGTGACCACCCTCACGAGCCCGTCGCTCGCGATCGAGGCGGCGCACGAGGTGACGGCTCAGGCACTGACCGCCGAGGCCGCCTCACTGAGCCGACTCGTGGCCGGCACGTCGATCGACGCGGGCGGCCTCGTCCCCGACACGCACCACACCAACAGCTGGGTCGCGACCGTCGACGAGGTCGACCCGATGGAGCTGCTCGAGGTCCAGCTCTGCAACCAGACGGCGCCGTTCATCCTGGTCAGTCGCCTGCGCGGGGCGATGCGGGCGTCCACCGCCCGTCGCACCTATGTCGTCAACGTCTCCGCCATGGAGGGCGTCTTCTCGCGCGGCTACAAGGGACCGGGTCACCCGCACACCAACATGGCCAAGGCCGCCGTCAACATGCTCACCCGGACGAGTGCCGCGGAGCTCGCCGAGGACGGCATCCTCATGACGAGCGTCGACACCGGGTGGATCACCGACGAGCGCCCGCACCCGACCAAGGTGCGTCTGGCCGAGGAGGGGTTCCACGCCCCGCTCGACCTGGTCGACGGGGCAGCACGCGTCTACGACCCGATCGTCCGGGGCGAGGCGGGCGAGGACCTCGTCGGGTGTTTCCTCAAGGACTACCAGCCTGCAGACTGGTGACCTGCGGTCGACGGCCGCACGCTCGAACCGCGTCGTCCCGACGTCGTCACGGCCCCGTGGCGCCGGGGTGACCCTGGCAGAGAGGTCCGTGGGGTGCTGACGTCGTCACGGTCGACCCGCGTCCTCGCCGGGCTGCTCGTCGCGACGTCCGCGGTGCAGCTCGGCGCCCTGGTGACGTCCTCGATCCGGCTCGCGGACGTCACCCAGTGGTTCCTCATGCCGCTCCTTGCCGGCTGGGTCCTCGCCGCGGCCTCCGCCCGACCTCGTGGGCGGCTCGTGCGCCTGACCCTCGCGGCCCTGGCGGCGTCCTGGCTCGGCGACACGGTCCCCGACCTCGTCCCCTCGAGCTCGAGCTTCCTCGTGATGGTCGGGTTCTTCCTGTGCGCGCAGCTCTGCTACATCGCGGCGTTCTGGCCCTTCCGAGCGCGCTCGGCGGTGAGGTCGCCGCGCCCCGGCTCGTCCGCGCGTCCTCGGTGGCGTCCGGCCGGTGCGGTCGCGTACGGCGGCGCTCTCGTCGCCCTCGTCGTGGCGTGCGCGCCGGGCGCGGGGTCGCTCCTCATCCCGACCGTCGTCTACGGCGTCTGCCTGGTCTCGATGGCAGCGCTCGCGACCGGGGTGAACGGACGCGTCGCCCTCGGTGGCGCGATCTTCCTCGTATCGGACTCGCTGATCGCCCTGCACGCGTTCACGTCCTGGTACGCGGTGCCCCAGCACGGATTCTGGGTCATGCTCACCTACGTCGTCGGACAGGCGCTGATCGCCTCCGGGGTCGTGGCACAGCGCCGCGGCGGGACGTCGGGCAGCGCCGACCGCGCGACGTCGGGCAGTGCCGACCGCGCGACGTCGGGGCGGCCACCGATCGTCGCAGCGGAGGGTGACCCGGTGCCGGGCACGTGACCTGGTCACCACCCGGGTCGGCGGTGCGGGACGCGTCCGTGCGACCTCCGTGCCCCTCGGACCGTCACCGCACCCTTCCGGACCACACCACGCCGGACCACACGACCGTCCGACCCCACGACCGTCCGACCCCACGACCGTCCGACCCCACGAGAGAAGGCCGACGTCCCATGCTCGTCGCCGAGTACACGATCCCCGGCATCCACGTCCGCGAGCACGAGGTCTCGGTGCCCCTGCGATGGGACCGGCCCGACGGCTCGCCCACGCTGACGGTCTTCGTCCGCGAGATCGTCGACCCGGCGCGCGCGAGCGAGGACCTCCCCCTGCTGCTGTTCCTCCAGGGCGGCCCGGGCGGCGAGGGCCCGCGCCCGACGGCCTCGGGCTGGTGGTCCACGGCGCTCGAGACCCATCGCGTCGTGCTGCTCGACCAGCGCGGGACGGGTCGCAGCTCGCGCGTCGACGGCCACTGGATCACCACGGTCGGCTCGGCCGAGGACCAGGCCGACGTGCTGGCCTGCTTCCGTCAGGACGCGATCGTCGCGGACGCCGAGCACGTGCGACGCACCGTGTACGGCGGTGCTCGATGGGCGACGCTCGGCCAGAGCTACGGCGGTTTCCTCACGCTCGCGTACCTGTCGAGCGCCCCCGAGGCGCTGACCGCGTGCTACGTCACCGGTGGCCTGATCGGGATCGACGCCGACGCGGAGACCGTCTACCGGCGCACCTATCCCCACATGGCGCACCGGAACGCCGCGTACCACCACCGCTACCCGCAGGACCAGGAACGTCTCGCGTCGATCGCCGACCATCTCGCCGACGGCGGTGTCCGGCTCCCGAACGGCGACCCGTTCACGGTCGAGCGGCTCCAGACCCTCGGCATGAGGTTCGGGATGAGCACGGGCTTCGAGCAGCTGCACTGGCTCCTCGACACCGCGTGGTCGGCGACGATCGAACCGACCCTGTCCGACGGCTTCACCTCGGCGGTCCAGGAGGCGACCGGATTCGACGACAACCCGCTCTACGCGGTGCTGCAGGAGAGCATCTACCAGCAGGGCGCCGGACCGTCCGGGTGGGCCGCGCAGCGGGTCCGCGACGAGCGCCCCGAGCTGGCGACCGACGCCCGGCCGCTGCAGCTCACCGGCGAGATGATGTTCCCGTGGATGTTCGAGCAGTACCGGGCGCTGCGGCCGTTCCGAGCTGCGGCTGAGCTGCTCGCGGCGCGCACGGAGTGGCCCCGCGTCTACGACGCCGCGCGCCTGGCCGCCAACGAGGTCCCGGTCGCGGCGGTCCAGTACGTCGACGACCCGTACGTCGACCTCGACCTCGCGACGCAGACCGCGAAGGCCGTCGGGAACGCCCGGGTCTGGGTCACGAACGAGTTCCTCCACGACGGGCTCCGGGTCGCCGGGGACACGATCCTGCCGCGACTCCTGGACATGACGACCGGTCGCGTCTGAGAGCTGTCGCCCACGGCGCGGCCCGACGCGCACCGATGCCGGCCCGCGCTCGGAAGGGTGTGAGGATCAGGTCATGTCCATGAGCCACCGGAGCGAGTTGTCCTCGCTCCGCTCCTACCGCCAGGACGCCCGCGTCACCGGTCACCGCCTGGCCCCCGGGACCTCGCGTCGCATCCTCGCCTACGCCCGTCCGTACCGGGTGCAGGTCGCCGTCTTCCTCGTGCTGGTGGTCGTCGCCTCGCTGCTGGTCGTCGCGACGCCGCTGCTCCTCCAACGCATCGTCGACGAGGGTGTCGGCGGTCGCGATCGCCGGCTCGTGGTCGTCCTCGCCTCGCTCGTGGCGGTCGTGGCGATCGCCGAGGCCGGACTGAACCTCCTCCAGCGGTGGTACTCCTCGCGCATCGGCGAGGGCCTCATCTTCGACCTGCGGACGGACGTCTTCACCCACGTCCAGAAGCAGTCGATCGCGTTCTTCACCCGCACCCAGACGGGCTCGCTCGTCACGCGGCTGAACTCCGACGTCATCGGCGCGCAGCAGGCGTTCACCTCGACGCTCTCGGGCGTCGTCTCGAACGTCGTGTCCGTCGTCGTGGTGCTGACGACCATGCTCGCGCTGTCGTGGCAGATCACGGTCTGCGCGCTGCTCATCGTCCCGGTGCTCCTGCTGCCGGCACGCCGCGTCGGGCGCCGTCTGGCCGGCCTCACGCGCGAGGGCATGCAGCTCAACGCCGAGCTCGGCAACCGCATGACCGAGCGGTTCAACGTCGCCGGTGCGCTGCTCGTGACGCTGTTCGGCACCCCGGAGCGGGAGAGCGCCGAGTTCACCGAGCGCGCGGGTCGGGTCCGCGACATCGGCGTGAGGATCGCGATGAGCAACCGCGTCTTCTTCGCCGCGCTGGGAGCGATGGCGTCGATCGCGACGGCGTTCGTCTACGGCGTCGGCGGGTGGCTGGCGATCAGCGGGAGCGTCACGATCGGCACCCTCGTCGCGTTCGCCGGCCTGCTCGGACGGCTGTACGGGCCGGTCACCGCCCTGAGCAACGTCCAGGTCGACATCATGACGGCGCTCGTCTCCTTCGAGCGCGTCTTCGAGGTGCTCGACCTCGAACCACTGGTCTCCGACGCGCCCGATGCCGTGCCGCTGCCGGACGGGCCGCTCGGCGTCGAGCTGAGCGGCGTCTCGTTCCGCTACCCGACGATCTCCCGCGTGTCCCTGGCGTCGATGGAGCAACGGCCCGGCGGCGCCGCGGAGGACCTCGTCGCCGAGGACGCCGACCGCCGCCCGGACGACGCCGACGTCATCGACGACGTCACGCTGGCGGTGGAGCCGGGTCGGATGCTCGCCCTCGTCGGGCCGAGCGGTGCGGGGAAGACGACCCTCGGCGGCCTCGTCCTGCGCCTCTACGACCCGACCAGCGGCAGCGTGCGGATCGGCGGCCACGACCTCCGCACGATCACCCAGGCCTCCCTGCACGTCGCGGTGGGGATGGTGAGCCAGGACGCGCACCTGTTCCACGACACCGTGCGGAACAACCTGCTCTACGCCGAACCGGGCGCGGACGACGCCCAGCTCCATCGCGCGCTCGCCGCGGCGCACATCGACGACCTGGTGCGTCGGCTCCCCGACGGCCTCGACACGATGGTCGGGGACCGAGGTCATCGGCTGTCCGGCGGTGAGAAGCAGCGCATCGCGATCGCCCGCCTGCTCCTGCGCTCGCCGCGCGTCATCGTGCTGGACGAGGCCACCGCGCACCTCGACTCCGAGTCCGAGGCCGCGGTCCAGGACGCACTCGACACCGCGATGACCGGACGGACGTCGATCGTGATCGCGCACCGTCTCTCGACCGTCCGACGAGCCGATGTCATCGCCGTCGTCGACCGCGGGCGCGTCGTCGAGCGCGGTACCCACGACGAGCTGCTCGCCGCCGGCGGGTTGTACGCCGAGCTCTACCGGACCCAGTTCGCCGACCAGGCAGCGTGACGGTCGGGGACCGTCGAGCGGAGTCGCAGCGCGCGCCGGGGCGCGGCACGGCCGGGTACCGGACGATCGGGGCGCTCCCAGGTTGACCGCGTACCCTGGTGGCCTCCCCCGGAACGGACGTCCATCATCGACCGCCCCCTCGTGTTCGTCCACGGCACACGCACGTCCGCGGACATCTGGTCCGCCCAGGTGGTCGCGATGGGACTCTCCGGCCATGACTGCGTCGCGGTCGACCTTCCCGGGCACGGCGCCCGGACGTCGGAGCGCTTCACGCTCGCCGGTGCCCTCGAGACGATCGACCGCGCGGTCGACGGGTGCGCGAGCCCTCCGCTCCTCGTCGGTCTCTCGCTCGGCGGCTACTCGGCGCTGGCCTACGCGGCGGACCATCACGACAAGCTCGCGGGAGTCCTCGTGTCCGGCTGCTCGACGGAGATCCGCGGCAAGCCGCTGACCTCCTACCGCCGCGTGTCGCAGCAGATCGCTCGGCTCCGGCGTCCTCGCGGCGGAACCTGGCACGTCGTCACGGACATGCTCGCGGCACTCAGCGGACACTCGGTCCTCGGCGACCTGCGCCGCATCCTCGTCCCGGTGTGGCTCGTCAACGGCCGTCTCGATCCGCTCCGGCTCGAGGAGCGTCGCTTCCTCGCGGCCCGCCCCGGGACCTTCCTGACCGTGGTGCCGGGTGCGGGTCACGACGTCAACACCCACGCGCCGATCGCCTTCAACCGGGTCCTGCTCGATGCGCTGCAGCACCTGCGCGCACCTCGGCACAGACCCGCTCGATCGACCGCGAGCCCCGCGGCGTGAGCCACGGGTGCGGGGCTCGGTCCGACCGAGGAGCAGTCGCGGGTCGACCGTGCTGACCGCACCGTTGATGACGACGCGGGGCGCTCGGACTGGCAGTCTTGTCCGCATGCAGATCTGGCCAGGACGTGCGTACCCGCTCGGAGCGACCTACGACGGAACCGGGACGAACTTCGCGCTCTTCTCCGAGGCGGCCGAGCGTGTCGAGCTGTGCCTCATCGCACCGGACGGCACCGAGGAGCGGATCGACCTCCCGGAGGTGGACGCCTTCGTGTGGCACGGGTACGTCCCGGCGCTTCAGCCCGGCCAGCACTACGGGTACCGCGTCCACGGTCCCTACGACCCGGCCAACGGGCAGCGCTGCAACCCGTCGAAGCTGCTCCTCGACCCGTACGCGAAGGCGATCGACGGTCGCGTCGACGGTGACCCGTCGCTCTTCTCGTACGAGTTCGGCGACGAGAACCAGCGCAACGACGACGACTCCCTCGGCCACACCATGACGTGCGTCGTCGTCAACCCGTTCTTCGACTGGGGCCACGACCGGCCGCCGCAGCACGAGTACCACAACAGCGTCATCTACGAGGCGCACGTGCGCGGTCTCACCGAGCTGCACCCGGGTGTCCCCGAGGAGCAGCGCGGCACCTACGCCGCGCTCGCCCACCCGGCCGTGATCGAGCACCTCACGTCCCTCGGCGTGACCGCGGTCGAGCTCATGCCGGTCCACCAGTTCGTCAACGACCCGTCCCTCGTGGCCAAGGGGCTGTCCAACTACTGGGGCTACAACACGATCGGCTTCTTCGCACCGCACAACGGCTACGCGGCGTACCCGGACGGCGGCCAGCAGGTCCAGGAGTTCAAGAGCATGGTCAAGGCCCTGCACGCGGCCGACATCGAGGTGATCCTCGACGTCGTGTACAACCACACGGCCGAGGGCAACCACCTGGGCCCGACGCTCGGCTTCCGCGGCATCGACAACGCGAACTACTACCGGCTCGTGGACGAGGACCAGGCGCACTACTTCGACACGACCGGCACCGGGAACTCGCTGCTCATGCGGTCGCCGCACGTGCTGCAGCTGATCATGGACTCGCTGCGCTACTGGGTGCAGGACATGCACGTCGACGGGTTCCGGTTCGACCTCGCGGCGACCCTCGCCCGGCAGTTCCACGAGGTCGACCGGCTGTCGGCCTTCTTCGACATCGTCCAGCAGGACCCGGTGATCTCCCAGGTCAAGCTCATCGCGGAGCCGTGGGACCTCGGCGACGGCGGCTACCAGGTCGGCGGGTTCCCCCCGTTGTGGTCGGAGTGGAACGGGAAGTACCGCGACACCGTCCGGGACTTCTGGCGCGGCGAGCCGTCGACGCTCGGCGAGTTCGCCAGCAGGCTCACCGGTTCCTCGGACCTCTACGAGCACACCGGCCGCCGCCCGATCGCGTCGGTGAACTTCGTCACGGCGCACGACGGCTTCACCCTGACGGACCTGGTCTCGTACGACGAGAAGCACAACGAGTCCAACGGTGAGGGCAACAACGACGGCGAGAGCCACAACCGGTCCTGGAACTGCGGTGTCGAGGGTCCGACGACGTCACCGGACGTGATGAAGCTGCGCGCGCGTCAGAAGCGCAACTTCATGGCGACGCTCCTGCTGTCCCAGGGCGTCCCGATGATCGCCCACGGCGACGAGCTCGGCCGCACCCAGCAGGGCAACAACAACGTGTACTGCCAGGACAACGCCCTGTCGTGGGTCGACTGGGACATCGACACGTCGCGGGCCGCGCTGCTCGAGTTCAGTCGCACGCTGGTCCACCTGCGCCGCGAGCACCCGGTCTTCCGGCGGCGTCGGTTCTTCGCGGGATCGGCCGAGCACGGCGGCGAGTCCGAGCTGCGCGACATCGCCTGGCTCACGCCGACCGGCCAGCACATGTCCGACTCCGCGTGGCACGAGGACCACGCCCGCGCGGTGATGGTCTTCCTCAACGGCGACGCGATCATGGAGCCGGACCTGCGCGGCGAGGAGATCGTCGACGACAGCTTCCTGGTCCTGTTCAACGCGCAGGCGGAGAAGCTGCCGTTCACGCTGCCCGGCGAGGAGTACGGCGTCACGTGGACGGCGGTGCTCGACACCGACTCCCAGGTCACCCCGGGCACCGTGTTCCGGGCGGGCGCCGAGGTCGCTCTCGAGCACCGCTCCCTCGTCGTCCTGACGCGCCCGCCGCTGCTCCGTCGTGAGATCGCATCGGTCCCCGCTCCCGATCCGGCGTCAGCCGTGACGTCGGCGGACACTCCGGCCGCCTCCCCGGCGGACACTCTCCCGGACGCCTCGGCGGCCACCGCGGCGCAGACGGCTCGTTCGTGACGGACACCCGGACGACGACCCCGGCGCGGCGACTGCCCGCACCAGGTCGACCGGTCCCGGTCTCGACCTACCGGGTCCAGCTCGGCGAGGACCTCACGTTCGACGACGTCGGCGCGCGCGTGCCGTACCTGGCCGACCTCGGCGTCACGCACGTCTACCTCTCCCCCGTGCTCCGGGCGGCGCCCGGCTCGACCCACGGGTACGACGTCGTGGACCACCGGGAGATCGCACCGGCCCTCGGCGGTCTCCCGGCGCTGCGGCGGCTCGCCGCCACGGCGCGCGCCGCCGGTCTCGGGCTCGTGCTGGACATCGTCCCCAACCACATGGCCGTCCCGACCCCGGCGTGGCACAACCGCGCGTTGTGGTCCGTGCTGGCCGACGGTCCCGAGTCGCCGTACGCGGCCTGGTTCGACGTCGACTGGTCGGCCGGCGCGGGCGCGGTCCTCATGCCCGTGCTCGGCGACCGCATCGGCACGGTGCTCGCCCGGGACGAGCTCGTCCTCGACGTCGCGACGATCCCCGGCGAGGATGCACCGCGCACGGTCCTCCGCTACCACGACCACGTGTTCCCGGTCCGGGCGGGAACCGAGCAGCTGCCGCTCGGCGAGCTCGTCGAGCGCCAGCACTACCGCCTCGCGTACTGGCGGGTGGCCGACGAGGAGCTCAACTACCGGCGGTTCTTCGACGTCGAGACCCTGGCCGCGATCCGCGTCGAGGACCCCGACGTGTTCGACGCGACCCATGCGCTCGTGCTCGACCTGATCGCCGACGGAACCATCGACGGGCTGCGGATCGACCACCCCGACGGCCTCGCCGACCCTGCCGGCTACCTGTCGCGCCTGCGGGAGCGCTCGGGCGGCGCGTGGGTCGTCGTCGAGAAGATCCTGCAGGGCGACGAGGAGCTCCCGGGCGACTGGGACACCGCCGGGACCACCGGCTACGACGCCCTGTGGCGCATCCAGCAGGCGTTCGTCGACCCGAGCGGCGCCGCGGTGCTCGGCTCCGTGATGCACCGCCTCACCGGCGACACCTCCGACGCGCTCCCGTCGATCGTCGAGGCGGCGAAGCGCGAGATCGTCGACGGCGCGCTGTACGCGGAGGTGTACCGCCTCACCGAGCTCGCCGCCACCATCTGCCACGAGGACCTCCGCCTCCGGGACCACACCTGGCGCTCGCTGCACGACTGCCTGGTCGAGCTGCTCGTCGCGTTCGACCGCTACCGCGCGTACGTCGTCCCCGGTGCGCCCGTGCACCCGGACTCCGTCGACGCGCTCGAGACCGCTGCGCGGATCGCTCGCGAGAGGCTCGCCCCCGAGCGCGCCGAGACCATGGACGTGCTGGTCGACCTCCTCCTCGGTCGCGAGGCCGGCAGCGCGGGCCGGACCCGCAGCGCGCGGCGGGACGAGCTCGTGGTGCGGTTCCAGCAGACCTGCGGCGCCGTGATGGCCAAGGGCGTCGAGGACACCGCGTTCTACCGCTGGACGCAGCTCGTCGGCCTGTGCGAGGTCGGTGGTGAACCCGCGCGGTTCGCGCTGACCCCGACCGAGCTCGCGTCCTGGGCGGCGCGGGCGCAGTCCCAGACCCCCCTCGGCCTCACGACCCTGTCGACCCATGACACCAAGCGCAGCAGCGACGTGCGTGCCCGCCTCGGCGTCCTGTCCGAGGTACCGACCGAGTGGTCCCGACTCGTCGACCGACTGCGCACCGCATCCGCCGCGTACCGGAGCGCGCTGCTGGACGGGCGGACCGAGAACCTCCTGTGGCAGACCCTCGTGGGGACCTGGAGCTCGGACGGGCCGGTCGAGGGCGAGCGGCTCGCCGCGTATCTCGTCAAGGCGACGCGCGAGGCCGGCGCACGGACGACCTGGACCGCACCGGACGCGGCGTACGAGTCCGCCGTCCTGGACGTGGCTCGTCGCGCTCTCGCCGATCCCGCGGTGGTCGCCCTGCTGACCGCCTGGGAGGAGCGCACCCGCGATGCGGTGCGCGCCGCGACGCTCGGCACCACTCTGGTCCAGCTCACCCTCCCCGGGGTCGCCGACGTCTACCAGGGCACCGAGGTGACCTCGATCGCCCTGGTCGACCCGGACAACCGACGGCCGGTGCACACCGCCGCGATCGCGGCCCGGCTCGCTCGCCTCGACGACGGCGCGGGTCCCCGCGACCTCGCGGACGAGAAGCTGGTCGTCACCTCCCGTGCGCTGCGGACCCGACGTGACAGTCCCGAGGCTTTCGTCGGCGCGGAGGCCGGGTTCGTCGCCCTCGCGCACTCGTCGGGTCACACGATCTCCTACGCGCGCATGGTGGCCGGGGACGCCCGGGTCGTCGTCGTCGCGACACGGCTCGCGATCGCTCTCGATCGGCTCGGGGGGTGGGGCGAGCACACGGTCGCTCTGCCCGACGGCGAGTGGCACGACGTCCTGACCGGTCGCGCGACCCTGGGCGGCGTCCAGCCCGTCGGGCCGCTGCTCGACCGACTCCCGGTCGCGCTCCTGGTGAGGGCCACCTCGTGAGCGACGTCAGCCCACGCGTCTGGGCGCCCTCGGCCGAGACGGTCGAGCTCGTCCTCCCGGGAGACGCCGGCACCGAGGCACGGATCGGCATGTCGCGCTCCGTCGGCAGCTGGTGGGTCGCCGAGACCAGCCTTCCGCACGGGACGGACTACGCCTTCGCGGTGGACGGCGGAGACCCGCGACCGGACCCGCGCTCCCGCTGGCAGCCGCACGGGGTGCACGGCCCGAGCCGGGCGCTCGACGTGGACCGGTTCGGGTGGACCGACGACGGCTGGATCGGCCGGGACGCCCGCGGCGCGGTCACCTACGAGCTCCACGTCGGGACGTTCACGCCCGAGGGCACCTTCGCCGCGGCCATCGGTCGCCTCGACCACCTGGTCGAGCTCGGGGTCGACCTCGTCGAGCTCATGCCCGTCGCCGCGTTCAACGGCGCGCACGGGTGGGGGTACGACGGCGTCAGCCTGTTCGCGGTGCACGAGCCGTACGGCGGCCCGCACGGGCTGCAGTCGTTCGTCGATGCCGCGCACGCGCGGGGTGTCGCCGTGTGCCTCGACGTCGTGCACAACCACCTCGGCCCCTCCGGGAACTATCTCGGGACGTTCGGTCCGTACTTCACCGACGCGCACCAGACCCCCTGGGGGGCGGCCGTCAACCTCGACGACGACGGGGCTCGCGAGGTCCGCCGGTGGATCTGCGACAGTGCGCTGCAGTGGTTCCGCGACTTCCACGTCGACGCGCTGCGGCTGGACGCGGTCCACGCGCTGGTCGACGGCTCCCCACGGCACCTGCTCGCCCAGCTCGCCGACGAGGTCGCTCGTCTCGCCGCGGGGCTCGGTCGGCCGCTCTCCCTGATCGCCGAGTCCGACCTGAACGACCCGGTCTCGGTGACCCCGACGGCGCGCGGCGGCTGGGGGATGACGGCCCAGTGGGCCGACGACGTCCACCACGCGATCCACGCCCTGGTCACCGGCGAGCGCCACGGGTACTACGTCGACTTCGGCTCCCCCGAGGTCCTGCGCATCGCGTTGACCGGTGCGTTCGTGCACGACGGCGCCTGGTCGACGTTCCGCGGGCGCCCGTGGGGCCGCCCCGTGCCCGCCGGTACCGACGGGCATCGCTTCGTGGTGTTCGCCTCCGACCACGACCAGGTCGGGAACCGCGCCCTGGGCGATCGGCCGTCCGAACGCCTCGACACCGGCGCCCTGGCGGCCGAGGCGGCACTCGTGCTGCTCTCCCCGTTCACCCCGATGCTCTTCATGGGCGAGGAGTGGGGGGCGCGCACCCGGTGGCAGTACTTCACCGACCACCCCGAGCCCGAGCTCGCCCGAGCCGTCCGGGAGGGGCGCCAGGCCGAGTTCGGGGACCACGGTTGGGCCGCGCTGTACGGGTCCGAGGTGACGGTACCCGACCCGCAGTCCCCCGCGACGTTCGCCGACAGTCGGCTCGACTGGTCCGAGCCGGCCGACCCGGAGCACGGGCGCCTGCAGGACTGGTACCGGCAGCTGATCGCCCTGCACCGCAGCGTCGCCGACCTCGGTTCGGGTGACCTCGCGGCGACGTCGGTACGGTTCCGCGCGGACGAGGCGCTCGCCGCGCACGAGGCGGGCGGGGCCGGTGTGCCGTGGCGCGGCTGGATCGTCGTGCACCGCGGAGCCGCCCGCGTCGTCGTGAACCTCTCCGAGGGCGACCGCACGGTCCCGGTGACACTGACCGGCCCGGTCGACGTGCGGGCGTCCTGGGCCGGCTGCACCGTGACGCCGCCCGGACCCGACAGCTCGGAGGCCACGGTCGTGCTGCCCGGGCGCAGCGTCGCCGTCCTCGCCTGACGCGGACGGTGTCCGGCCCGGACGCGGCTAGCCTGACCCCACCCGACGCGAGGAGACACGATGTCCACGAGCGAGCGCTGGTCCGCCCCGGCCTCCGAGGTCCTGCGACCGGAACCCGGCTTCCGGTTCGCCACGGCCGATGCCGGTGGCACGCCGGGCTGGCGCGGCGACAGGGACGACGCCGAGGACCACCTGGCGAGGCGGGCCGCGCATCTCTCCGACCTGCAGGAGAAGCTGTACGCGCACGGGCGGTCCGGCGGGCGGCGCTCGGTCCTTCTCGTGCTGCAGGGCATGGACACCGCGGGCAAGGGCGGGATCGTCCGCCACGTCGTCGGGCTCGTCGACCCGGGAGGGGTGCAGCACACGTCGTTCGGCGTGCCGACCACGACCGAGCGCTCGCACCCGTTCCTCTGGCGGATCCGCAACGCGCTCCCCTCGCCCGGGTACCTGGGCGTGTTCGACCGGTCGCACTACGAGGACGTCCTGGTCGTCCGGGTGCACGGGCTCGTGCCGCCCGACGTCTGGGACGCCCGCTACGACGAGATCAACGCGTTCGAGAGGTCGGTCGCGGACGCCGGCACCGCGATCGTCAAGGTTGCCTTCCTCGTGTCGTTGGACGAGCAGCGCGCACGCCTGCGCGAACGGCTCGACCGACCGGACAAGCACTGGAAGTACAACCCGGACGACCTCGACGAACGTGTCCTGTGGTCCGCGTACCAGGAGGCCTACCAAGCCGTCCTGGACCGCACCTCGACGGACGTCGCACCGTGGCACGTCGTCCCGGCCGACAAGAAGTGGTTCGCGCGCCTCGCGGTCACGGAGCTGCTCACCGAGACGCTCGAGTCGCTCGATCTCGACTGGCCACCCGCTGACTTCGACGTCACCGCGGAGAAGGCGCGACTGGCCGAGCTGCGCCCCTGACCAGGGCGTCCGCGACACGCCGGGTCGCAGCGTCGACGCGCGTCGCCCCGGTTAGCCTGAGGCCACCGCCCGGTGCTCCGACCGGAGGACGACGCGCGAGAGGTGACGTATGGTCGAGGACCCGGCGCTCGACGTGCTGCTCCCCGTGCGTCGTGCGGGCCACCGCATCGCTCCCTCAGCCGACGAGCACGAGCTGGTCGCGCTCTTTCCGTACCCCGGGTCCGGCACGGCGGGGCGCACGTCCCGACCCGCCGTGCACGTCCGCGCGAACATGGTCAGCACGCTCGACGGCGCCGCGACGGGGGCCGACCGCGTGTCGGGGTCCATCAACAACGCGGCCGATCACCGCGTGTTCGCGGTCCTCCGCGCGGTAGCCGACGTCGTGCTGATCGGGGCCGGCACGGCGCGCGCGGAGGGCTACGCCGACGTCCAGGTCCCGACGGCGCTGCGCGCGGGGCGACGCGCACGCGGACAGTCGGACACGCTCGAGCTCGCAGTGATCAGCGCGACGGGCCCCCTCCCCGACGGTCTGCTCGACGCCCACCCCCGGCCGCTCGTCATCACGACCACGGCGCGGCCGGACCTCGTGGCTCTGCAGCGCCGGATCGGCGCCGACCGGGTCCTGCTCGTCGGTGACGGCGCCTCGATCGACCTCGCCCGCGCCCTCGACGTGCTCGCCGCACGCGGGTTGCGGCGCGTGCTCACGGAGGGCGGCCCCCACCTCGTCGGCGAGCTGGCTCGCGCCGGCCTGCTCGACGAGCTCTGCCTGACCTGGAGCCCCCTTGTCGTCGCCGGCCCCGCACCGCGCATCGTCGATGCGACCGGCTGGCTCGCACCGGCCGTCACGGCGCGGCCGGCGCACCTGCTCCACTCGGCCGGGGTCCTGCTGGGGCGATGGATCCTCGACCCGGCCACCGGGTCCGCGGCGTCGTCCCCCGGCCCGCTCGCGGGCTAGGCTCGCCGCGTGACCGACACGATCCTCGTCCTCACGGAGGACACCCTCGCCCCCGCCGACATCGACCACCTGCTCTCGCTCCACCAGGGCGAGACCCTCGCGTACCACGTGCTCGTCCCGGCGGACACCGAGCGCAACGTGCTCTCGTCGCTGATCGACCACCTCAGCCTCGGCGAGCTCCGCGACGCCTGGGAGGACGTGCTCGGCCGCGAACCGGAGCCCCGCGAGGCCCGCGCCGATGCCGAGGAGCAGCTGCGCGGCAGCCTCGAGGCGTTCCGGGCCGCCGGCCGGCAGGCGACGGGCGAGGTCGTGGACGACGATCCGCTCCCCGCGCTCCGGTCCGCGGTCGCCGACCTGGAGATCCGCGAGATCGCCGTCATCACGTACCCCCACGCGGTGGCCGACACCTTCCACCGGGACTGGGCGTCCCGTGCACGCGACGAGCTGCGGGTCCCCGTCCTGCACCTCTACTCGGGCACGAGCGAGCTGGGCTGACCGTTCCCGCGACGAGGCGCGCCGAGCCGGGCCCCGGGCTCGGCTCGGCGCGGCTCGGCTCGGCGCATCAGCCTGACGGTCGACTCAGAGCGCGGTCTCGGTCCGGTCGCCCGTCCACTCCGTGTGGAACGTGCCGTCGCGATCGGTACGCCGGTACGTGTGCGCACCGAAAAAGTCGCGCTGCGCCTGGATGAGTGCGGCCGGGAGCCGTGCCGCGCGGACCCCGTCGTAGTACGCGAGCGACGAGGAGAACGCGGGAGCAGGGACGCCGTTGAGCGCAGCCTGGGACACGACCCGGCGCCAGGACGGCACGCCCGCGGCGACGGCCTGGGTGAAGTACGGGTCGGCGAGCAGCAGCGGCAGGTCGGCATCGCGCTCGTAGGCCTCGGTGATCCGGTTGAGGAACCTGGCGCGGATGATGCAGCCGCCGCGCCAGATCCGCGCCATCGCGCCGCGGTCGATGTCCCAGCCGAACTCGGCCGACGCCGCGGCGATCTGGTCGAAGCCCTGCGAGTAGGCGACGACCTTCGACGCGTACAGCGCCAGCCGCACGTCCTCGACGAACGCCGCGCGGTCGGAGACGTCCCACTCCCCCGCCTCACCGTGCAGCGCCGCCGCCGCTGCACGCTGCGGCACCGATCCCGACAGCGCGCGGGCGAACGTGGCCTCGGCGATCCCGGTGATCGGGACGCCCAGGTCCAAGGCGTTCTGTACCGTCCAGCGACCGGTGCCCTTCTGCTCGGCCTGGTCGAGGACGACGTCGACGAACGCCTCGCCGGTGGCCGCGTCGACGTGCGCGAGGACGTCCGCCGTGATCTCGATGAGGAACGACTCGAGGTCCCCCTCGTTCCACTCGGCGAAGATCGTCGCGATCTCGGCCGCCGACGCCCCGAGCCCCTGCTTCAGGAGGTCGTACGCCTCGGCGATCAGCTGCATGTCCGCGTACTCGATGCCGTTGTGGACCATCTTGACGAAGTGCCCGGCGCCGTCGGAGCCGACGTACGTGCAGCACGGCACCCCGTCGACCTTCGCCGCGATGTCCTCGAGGATCGGCCCGAGGACGGCGTACGACTCGCGCGAACCACCCGGCATGATGCTCGGCCCGTTCAGTGCGCCCTCCTCGCCACCCGAGACCCCGGACCCGACGAAGTGCAGCCCGCGCGCGCGCAGCGTCTCCTCGCGGCGCCGGGTGTCCGGGAAGTGGGCGTTGCCGGCATCGATCACGATGTCGCCCTCGTCGAGCAGGGGCAGGAGCTCGTCGATCACGGCGTCGGTCGGGCCACCCGCCTTGACCATGACCACGACCTTGCGCGGCCGTGCGAGCGATGCCACGAAGTCCGCCATGGTCTCCGACGCGACGAACGTCCCTTCGTCACCGTGGTCCGCGACGAGCGACTGCGTCTTGGCGAACGACCGGTTGTGCAGGGCGACCGTGTACCCGTGCCGGGCGAAGTTCCGTGCGAGGTTCCGTCCCATCACCGCCAGACCCGTCACGCCGATCTCCGCCACGCCGACCTGACCCACCGCTGCTCCAGACATACGCCGTGCGCTCCTTCACCGTGTCACCAGCGGGCCGCAAGGCGCTGACCCGTGCCGTCGTCGGCCCGAGCGACCAGCGCCGCCGACGCGTGGGGCGGTGCCGCACAGGCCACCGGTCCCGGAGCCCTCAGGGTAGTCGCGCACGGCCGACCGACATCCCGGCGTGCCACACCACAAGACGGCGGGCACCGAGCCGTAGTCTCCGAGACGTGATGAGTGCAGGCCAGGGCGAGGTCCCCGCCGCTTTCCTCGAGGCTCTGCGGAGCTTGCGTGCCACCCGGCTGCGCCCGGAGATCCGGCTCGTGGAGGTCCCCGGTCCCGGCCGGATCGCGCCGTTCACCGCCGCGCTCACGGGTGACGTCTCCGCCCCGCGCAGCGCGGAGGACCTCGCCTCCGGACGCTTCGTCGTGCTGCACGACCCGGACGGCCAGGAGGCCTGGGAGGGCACGTTTCGCCTCGTCACGTTCGTCCGCGCCACCCTCGAGGCCGAGCTCGGCGCGGACGGACTGCTCGCCGGGGTGGCATGGACCTGGTTCTCCGACGCGATCGACGACGCCGGGATCACGCCGATCGCCACCGGCGGCACCGTGACGCGCGTCCTCTCGCAGAGCTTCGGCACGCTCGCCGCGCGCCCCGACGAGGTCGAGGTCGAGATCCGTGCGTCATGGACCGCGGAGGGCACCGATCTCGGGCCGCACCTGCAGGCCTGGGGTGCGCTGCTGTGCGCGAGCGCGGGCCTCCCGCCGCTCCCGGACGGCGTCGTCTCGCTCGGCGCGCGCCACTGAGGCCACGCCGGGGCGTCGGCCGACCTCCCGGTCCCGTCCGCCCGACGACCCGCGCCCCTGCTGTCGGCGGCGCTCCCACCGGTCCGATGCTGTTGCGCCGGCGTGTCGCCGATCCTGGCTCAAGCAGCTCGCCGCTCCTGCCGATGACGTAGACAACCGTCGTCGACCTCCAGGAGCCTCTCGTGTCGATCGAACCGCTGCTGCAGGTCCGGGCGGCTCGTGCACCGGGCACGCCTGCGCCCTCGCGGCACCTGTGCGTCGTCGTGGGAGAGCTGCAGGACGGGGACGGACAGGTCGTCGTCCGTCGGCTCGGTCGTCGCGACACGCCTCAGGTCGTCCTGCTCGCGCGCCGTGCGAACCGGCGCGAGATCGTCTCCCTCCTGGCGAGCGGGCTCCGTGGCGCGGTCGTGAGCGAGCTGCGACCCGTGACCTCTCCCGCGGCCGTCCCACGTCCGCGCATACCGGAGCCCTCGCGCCCGCAGCCGCTGGACCTCACCGCACGCGAGATCGGCGTGATCCGGCTCGTCTCCGAGGGCCGGAGCAACCGGATGATCGGTGACGAGCTGGGCCTGTCCGCCCTGACCGTCAAGAGCCACTTGGCCCGGATCTCCCGCAAGCTCGGAACCGGCGACCGGGCCGAGCTCGTCGCCATCGCGCTGCGCGCCGGCCTTCTCGGCTGACCGTCTCCGGCTCCGCCTCCACCGGGACGTCGCAGCCAGCGCCTACCGTGGTGGTCATGCACGACGACACGCCCGCCCCGACCGATGCGGGCCCCGTGCCTGATGCCACCGACCGCGATGCCACCGACCGCGTCGACGCTCGGGAGGTCGTGCCACTCGTCGAACCCGCGGATGGGATCCCGCCGGTCGTCGCCACCACGGAGGCGCTAGCGGAGGTGGTGGCCGCGTTCGGCGATGCGACGGGCCCCGTCGCCGTCGATGCCGAGCGGGCGTCCGGGTATCGGTACGGCCAGCGCACCTACCTCGTCCAGCTCCGGCGCGAGGGCGCCGGCACCGTGCTGATCGATCCGATCGCACTACCGGACCTGTCCGCGCTCTCGGAGGCCCTCGTCGGGGTCGAGTGGGTGTTCCACGCCGCGTCCCAAGACCTCCCGGGGCTCGCGGAGCAGGGCCTGAAGCCGGGCCGGATCTTCGACACCGAGCTCGGTGCCCGGCTGCTCGGTCTCGAGCGGGTCGGTCTGGCCGCGGTGGTGGCCGAGCTCCTCGGGCTCGGTCTCGCCAAGGAGCACTCGTCGGTCGACTGGTCCACCCGTCCGCTGCCGCAGGAGTGGCTCCGGTACGCGGCGCTCGACGTCGAGCTCCTCATCGAGCTGCGCGCCGTGATCGCGGAGCGCCTCGCCCTCGCAGGGAAGGCAGAGTGGGCGGCCCAGGAGTTCGAGGCGGTGCGGCTAGCCCCTCCGCCGCCGCCGCGTGTGGACCCGTGGCGGCGGGTGTCCGGCCTGCACAACGTTCGCGACGCCCGCCGGGTCGCCGTCGTGCGCGAGCTGTGGCACACGCGCGACGAGAACGCCCGCAAGCGTGACATCGCTCCCGGCCGGGTGCTGCCGGACCACGCGATCGTCGCCGCCGCCCAGGCGCTCCCACGCTCGGTGCCCGCTCTCACCGACCTTCCTGCGTTCGCCGGCAAGGGCACCCGGCGCCGTGCGGTGCTCTGGCAGCAGGCCATCGACCGCGCGCTCGCACTACCGGAGGCGCAGCTGCCGTCGATCCGCGGCCCGCGGTCGGACGCCCCCCCGCCGCCGCGCGCCTGGGCGGACCGCGATCCGGTCGCCGCTGCGCGCCTCGCCGCCGCGCGAGCCACGATCTCCGAGCTGTCCGACGCCCACCACGTCCCGGCTGAGAACCTGCTCCAGCCTGACCTGCTTCGGCGACTGTGCTGGACGCCCCCGCAGACCTGGGACGCGGAGTCGATCACCGCCGCGCTGCTCGCCGGAGGGGCACGACCGTGGCAGGCGGAGCTGGTCGGTCCCGCACTCGCCGCGGCCGTGGTTACTCCCGAGTAACACCTCTTGGCCTGGGCGCTCACGGCAGGTACCGTCGTCCGGACGCGCCGCTCGTGGCGCTCGGACACCGCCGTCCCGCCAGGAGGTCCCATGCCGCACGTCGCTGCCCGCGCCCGTTCCGTCGTGTTCGTCGAGGGCGTGCGCACCCCGTTCGGACGAGCACGGCCCGACGGTCTGTACGCGCACACCCGGGCGGACGACCTGGTCGTCAAGGCTGTTCGCGAGCTCGTGCGCCGTCACCCGGAGCTCCCGGCCGACCGGATCGACGACGTCGCCATCGCCGCGACGACGCAGCGCGGCGACCAGGGCCTGACCCTCGGGCGTACGGTCGCGATGCTCGCCGGGCTGCCGAGCACGGTCCCCGGCTTCGCGGTGGACCGGATGTGCGCGGGCGGGATGACCGCGGTCACCGCGACCGCGGCGGCGATCGCGATGGGCATGCAGGACGTCGTGATCGCCGGGGGCGTCGAGCACATGGGGCACCACCCGATGGGTGCCGACGCCGAGCCGAACCCGCGCTTCCTGACCGAGCGCCTGGTGGCCTCCGACGCCCTGGTCATGGGCAGCACCGCGGAGAACCTCCACGACCGCTACCCCGAGCTCACCCGCGAGCGCGCGGACGCGTTCGGCGTCGCGAGCCAGGCGCGGTACCAGGCCGCCCTGCGCGCCGGACAGATCGCTCCGGACCTCGTCCCGGTGGCGCTTCGAGATCCGGAACGAGGCTGGGGGCTGGCGACGGCCGATGAGCCGCCCCGACCCGGGACCACGGCCGAGCAGATCGCCGACCTCCCGACCCCGTTCCGCGCGGGCGGTCGGGTCACCGCGGCCACCGCTGCCCCGCTGACCGACGGTGCCGCCGCGTGTCTGCTCGCCGCCGAGGACGTCGCGGCGACCCTCGGTCTGGGTGCGCGGATGCGGCTCGTGGCGTTCGCCTACGCGGGGGTGGACCCGGCGCTGATGGGCCTCGGACCCGTTCCCGCGACCCAGAAGGCGCTCGCGCGGGCCGGGCTGTCGATGGACGACATCGGCCTCGTCGAGATCAACGAGGCGTTCGCCGTGCAGGTGCTGGCGTTCCTGGACGCGTTCGGCCTGGCCGACGACGATCCCCGGGTGAACCGCTACGGGGGCGCGATCGCCGTCGGGCACCCGCTCGCGAGCTCGGGCGTCCGCCTCATGACGCAGCTCGCACGGCAGTTCACCGAGCAGCCGGACGTCCGCTACGGCATCACCACGATGTGCGTCGGCCTCGGCCAGGGCGGGACGGTCATCTGGGAGAACCCCCACCACGCGGACTACGAGGAGCAGGCATGAGCACGTCCACGCAGGCGACGTCCGGTGCCGCCCGTCCCGAGCACGTCACGCACGCCCATGTCCGCGACGTCCCGCTCGGAGCGGACCTGGGGACCCTCGCCCTGGTGACGGTCGACAACGGGCTCGACCACACGCGGCCGACGACCTTCGGCCTCGCGGGCCTCGACGAGCTGCACGGCGTGCTGGTCGAGCAGCAGCGCCGCGCCGCGGTCGGAGAGATCGTCGCCGTTGGCGTCACCGGGAAGCCGTACTACCTCGCGGCCGGCGCCGACCTCACGCTCGTCGGCCAGATCGGCGACGACGCCGCCGCGCGCGAGGTAGCCGAACGTGGTCACGCCACGTTCCGGCTGCTGGGCGAGCTGGGCGTCCCGACGTTCGCCTTCGTCAACGGTGCGGCTCTCGGTGGCGGCCTCGAGCTCGCGCTGAGCTGCGACTACCGCACGGTGCAGGCGGACGTGAGGGCGTTGGCGCTGCCGGAGACGTACCTCGGGCTCGTGCCCGGCTGGGGCGGGTGCTACCTCCTGCCCCGGCTGCTCGGCGTCGCGGGGGCGCTCGACCTGATCCTGACCCGACCGCTCGCGAACAACCGGATGACCGACGCCGGAGGCGCGCTGGCGATCGGCCTCGTCGATACCGTGATCCATCCGGCGGACTTCCTCGAACGCTCGATCGCGTGGGCCGCCGACGTCCTGCGGGGCGTGATCGCGGTCGAACGCCGCCCGCTCGACCCGCCGGAGGTGTGGGACGCCACGTGCACAGCGGCCCGGACGACGCTGGACGCTCGCCTGCACGGATCGCGACCGGCGCCCTACCGCGCCCTGGACCTGGTGGCCGCCGGCCGTGACCGCGACCGTGACACCGCGTTCGCCGCCGAGGACGACGCGCTGACCGAGCTCATCATGACCGACGAGCTCCGGGCGGGTCTCTACGCCTTCGACCTCGTCACGCGCACCTCGAAGAGGCCCGTCGGCGCACCCGACACCGCGCTCGCCCGACCGGTGCGGAGCGTCGGCATCGTCGGTGCCGGACTGATGGCGTCACAGCTCGCGCTGCTCCTCGCGCGGACCCTCGGCGTCCCGGTCGTCATGCGCGACCTGGACGACGACCGCGTCGCGGCGGGTCTCGCGGCGGTACGGAGCGCCGTCGACACGATGGCGGCACGGGGCCGCCTGAGCCCCAGCGCGGCCAACCGGCTCGTCGGGCAGATCTCCGGGACGACCGCGCTCACCGACCTCGCCCGGGCCGACCTCGTGATCGAGGCGGTCACCGAGGTGCTCGCGCTCAAGAAGCGCGTCTTCGCGGAGCTCGAGGACGTGGTGTCACCCGAGACCATCCTGGCGACCAACACCTCCGCGCTCTCGGTCACCGCGATGGCGGCCGGCCTCCGGCACCCGGAGCGCGTCGTCGGGCTGCACTTCTTCAACCCGGTCGCCCAGATGCCGCTGGTCGAGGTCGTGCGCACCGACGCGTCCACCGATGAGGCCGTCGCGACCGGGTTCGCCGTGGCCAAGGCCGCCGGGAAGACCGCCGTGCTCGTCGCGGACCGGCCGGGCTTCGTGGTCAACCGTCTGCTCCTGCGCATGCTCGCCGAGGTGACCGCCGCGGTCGAGGGTGGGACCTCGGTCACGACAGCCGACGCCGCGCTCCGCCCGCTCGGACTGCCGATGGGACCGTTCGCGCTCATGCAGCTCGTCGGGCTGCCGGTGGCGCTCCACGTGCTCGAGTCGCTGCACGGAGATCTCGGGGACCGGTTCGCACTCTCCCCCGGCCTGCGCGCACTGGTCGAGCAGGGTCGTCGGGTCGTCGCCGAGCGCACCGGCCACGGCGAGCCGCCGGTCGACCCGAGCATCCAGGAGGTCTTCGGACCTGTCCGCGACACGGCACTCGACGGGCCGGGGGTCCTCGACGCGGTCCTGTCGGGCCTGGCGGAGGAGATCGGGCTGATGCTCGAGGAAGGGGTCGTCAGCGAGCCTCGGCAGATCGACCTGTGCATGGTCCTCGGCGCCGGTTGGCCCTTGCACCTCGGCGGGATCGTGCCCTACCTCGACCGCACCGGGTACAGCGAGCGGGTGATCGGCCGTCGCCTGCTCCCGCCGGGTGTGGCGAGCGTCCTGCGCGCCTGACGGTGCTCGGGCCGACCGAGGGCGGCAGTTCGTGCGCGCACCCCGCTCGCGCTCGTGCCGCCGTCCCCGCGTCGCCCGAGCTCATGTCGCGAGGCGCGGATCAGGAGAGATCAAGGATCAGCACACGGTGTGGCCGACCACGGCGTGAGACTCAGTAGACGGTGAGCCCGCGGTCGCGGAACTGCTCACGGACGCGCTCGACCAGCTCGGGTGACGGTGGACGCGTGGTCTCGAGCTGGTACGGCTCGTTGAGCGCTCGCCACTTGTCGCGCCCCATCTGGTGGAACGGCAGGACCTCGACCCGCTCGACGCTGGACAGCGCCGCCACGAAGTCGGCGACCGCGTCGACGTTCGCCGGCGCGTCGGTCAGGTCCGGCACGAGGACGAACCGCGCCCAGATCGGGGTACCGCTCTCGGCGAGCCGACGTCCGAACTTCAGGGTCGGGGCGAGCTCACGTCCGGTGACCTCGCGGTACGTCTCGGTGAGACCCGACTTGACGTCCAAGAGCACGAGGTCGACGTCCTCGAGCATCGCGTCGGTGACACGCACCCCGAGGTAGCCCGACGTGTCGAGGGCCGTGTGCAGACCGAGCTTCTTGCAGCGCCGCAGGACCTTGGCGACGAACTGCGACTGGAGCAGGGGCTCCCCGCCGGAGATCGTGACGCCGCCGTTCATCGCCTTCAGGACGGCCGTGTACCGCCCGATCCGCTCCATCACCTGGTCGACGGTGTGTGGTTCGCCGTCTCGCATCTTCCAGGTGTCCGGGTTGTGGCAGTACTGGCACCGCAGCGGGCAGCCGGAGAGGAACAGCGTGAGCCGCGTCCCGGGCCCGTCGACGGCCGTGACCAGCTCCCACGAGTGGACCCGACCGACGTCGCCCGCCCGGGCGGCGGCCAGCTCGGCGGTGCGCATCTCGGGGAACCCGAGTGCGAGCGGCTCCTCGCGGTCACGACCCGGGGTGACGGGGCGCTGCGGTGAGCTGATGCTCATGACGCACCTCCTGCTGCTGGCTCACGGACCCGGACGGGCGACCCGATCGCGCGATGGGCTCAGACGGCCCCGTGGAAGGTCCGGGAGAGCACGTCGAGCTGCTGCTCACGCGTCAGGCGGACGAAGTTGACCGCGTAGCCGGAGACCCGGATGGTCAGCTGCGGGTACTTCTCCGGGTGCTCCATGGCGTCCTCGAGGGTCTCACGGTTGAGGACGTTGATGTTGACGTGGAACCCGTCGGAGAGGTTGTAGCCGTCGAGCAGCCCGACCAGGTTCGCGACCTGCTCCTCACGCGTCCGGCCCAGGCCCGACGGGACGACGGTCGAGGTCAGGGAGATCCCGTCCATCGCGTCCGTGTACGGGAGCTTGGCGACCGACAGCGCGCTGGCGAGCATCCCGTGGGTGTCGCGGCCGTTCATCGGGTTGGCACCGGGGGCGAACGGCTCACCCTTGCGGCGGCCGTCCGGGGTGTTCCCCGTCGCCTTGCCGTAGACCACGTTCGAGGTGATCGTCAGGACCGACTGGGTGTGCAGCGAGTTCCGGTAGGTCTTCTGCTTGCGGATCTTCTCCATGAACATCGACACGACCTGGATCGCGATGTCGTCGGCGCGGTCGTCGTCGTTGCCGAAGGTCGGGAACTCGCCCTCGGTCACGAAGTCCACGACCAGGCCGGTCTCGTCGCGCACCGGACGGACCGTCGCGTACCTGATCGCTGACAGCGAGTCCGCCACGACGCTCAGGCCGGCGATGCCGCAGGCCATCGTCCGCAGGATCTCCTTGTCGTGGAGCGCCATCTCGAGGCGCTCGTACGCGTACTTGTCATGCATGTAGTGCACGCAGTTGAGCGCGTCGACGTAGGTCTCGGCGAGCCAGTCCATCAGGTGGTCGAACTTGCCGAGCACGTCGTCGTAGTCCAGGACGTCGCCCGCGACCGCAGGGCTGATCGGTGAGACCTGCTTGCCGCTCACCTCGTCGCGGCCGCCGTTGATCGAGTAGAGCAGCGTCTTGGCGAGGTTCACGCGAGCCCCGAAGAACTGCATCTGCTTGCCGACCTCCATGGCCGACACGCAGCACGCGATCGCGCCGTCGTCGCCGCACGAGGACCGGATCAGCTCGTCCGACTCGTACTGGATCGCCGACGTGTCGATCGAGACCTGCGCGCAGAAGCTCTTGAAGCCCTCCGGCAGCTCGTTGCTCCACAGCACCGTGAGGTTCGGCTCGGGGGCCGGGCCGAGGTTGTACAGCGTGTTGAGCATCCGGAACGAGCTCTTGGTCACGAGGGACCGGCCGTCGTTGCCCATGCCGCCGATCGACTCGGTGACCCAGGTCGGGTCGCCCGAGAACAGCTCGTCGTACTCGGGGGTCCGCAGGAACCGCACGATGCGGAGCTTGATGACGAAGTCGTCGAACAGCTCCTGGGCGCGCTCCTCGGTGATCGTGCCCTCCGCGAGGTCACGCGCCATGTACACGTCGAGGAACGTCGACGTGCGGCCGAGGGACATCGCCGCGCCGTTCTGCTCCTTCACCGCGCCCAGGTACGCGAAGTACAGCCACTGGACGGCCTCGCGGGCGTTCGTCGCCGGGCCGGAGATGTCGCAGCCGTACGACGCCGCCATCGCCTTGAGCTCCTGGAGCGCCCGGATCTGCTCCGAGTTCTCCTCGCGGGCCCGGATGACGTCCTCGACCGACCGCTCCATGTCGAGCTCCGCGCGCTCGAGCTTCTTGGCGTCGATCAGGGCGTCGATCCCGTAGAGCGCGACGCGGCGGTAGTCGCCGATGATCCGGCCGCGACCGTACGCGTCCGGCAGGCCCGTGATGATGTGCGAGCTGCGCGCGGCGCGCACGTTCGGCGGGTAGGCGTCGAAGACACCCTGGTTGTGGGTCTTGCGGTACTGCGTGAAGATCTTCTTGACCTGCTGGTCCGGCTCGTAGCCGTAGGTCTTGAGCGAGGTCTCGACCATCCGCCAGCCGCCGTTGGGGATCATCGCACGCTTGAGCGGCGCATCGGTCTGCAGGCCGACGATCAGCTCGTTCGCCTGGTCGATGTAGCCGGCGCCGTGCGAGGTGATCGTTCCCGGGACGTGCGTGTCGATGTCGTAGACACCCTTCGCCCGCTCCTCGGGGAACATCGCCGTGAGCCTGGCCCAGATACCCGTCGTCCGCTCGGTCGCGCCGGCCAGGAACGCGCTGTCCCCGGTGTACTCGGTGTAGTTGCGCTGGATGAAGTCGCGGACGTTGATCGCGTCGCACCACGGACCGGCGACGAAGTCGCGCCAGGCCTCGGTGGTGGTCGCGGCGCCGGCCTCGGCGCCATGGGTGGTGGCTGCTGGCACTGTGGTGGTGGACATCGTGTTCTCCTCGGTTCGTCGCCGTTGACATCGACGCTACGAGGCAAGTCATGGGATGTATTGGGACCTAGTACCTGGCGGGTCGCCCCGCGCGAGCGACGTGCGTCACACCCGCCCGCACTCCGGTCGCACGGACGTGTCCCGGGTCACAGATGCCGATTTTCCACGCCGATGGACCCGCACCCTTCCTGCGATCGCGCGTCATTCTCCCGGTGACAGGACGGCGAGCACATCGCGCGCGACGTCCGCCGGCCGCAGGCGCACGGCGGCGACGATCTGCTCCCGGCTCGCGTGCGCGAGGAACTCCTGCGGGACTCCGAACGACTGGACCGGGACGCGATGACCGGCCTCGGTCGCGCGCTGCGCAAGGAGCGCGCCGATCCCACCGTCGACCAGGCCGTCCTCGATCGTGACCACGTGATCGTGCTCCCCGACGAGCTTCACGAGTGCGGGCTGAATCGGCAGCACCCACCGAGGGTCGGCCACCGTGGAGGCCACCCCGTGCTGCGCGAGGAGCTCGGCGACGTCGAGAGCGGTGCCCGCCATCGGCCCCACGCCGACGACGAGCACCCGCGGACCACGACCGGCCGGGGCTCCCGCGAGATCACCGTGCCGCGCCAGCACGTCGACACCCTCGACCGAGTCGATCGCCGGGATCGGGTCACCGAGAGCGCCCTTGGGGTACCGGACGACGCTCGGCGCGTCGTCGATGTCGACCGCCTCGCGCAGGGCGGCACGCAGCGTGGCCTCGTCTCGCGGTGCCGCGAGATGGAGCCCGGGCACGATCCGGAGCAGAGCGAGGTCCCACATGCCGTTGTGGCTCGCACCGTCGTCACCGGTGATGCCGGCGCGGTCGAGCACGAACGTCACGCCGGCCTTGTGCAGGGCCACGTCCATCAGCACCTGGTCGAACGCCCGGTTGAGGAACGTCGCGTACAGCGCGACGACCGGGTGGAGCCCGGCGAAGGCCATCCCGGCCGCTGAGGTCGCCGCGTGCTGCTCGGCGATGCCGACGTCGAACGTGCGGCTCGGGAACTCCTGGGCGAACGGCGCGAGGCCGACCGGCGCCAGCATCGCGGCGGTGATCGCCACGACGTCGGGTCGCCGATGGCCGATCCGCACGATCTCGTCGGCGAAGACCGAGGTCCAGCCGAACCGCGACGGCGCGAGCGGCAGCCCGGTCTCCGGGTGGATCTTGCCGACCGCGTGGAAGCGGTCGGCCACGTCCTGCTCGGCCGGCGTGTACCCGCGACCCTTCTCCGTGATGACGTGCACGATCACGGGTGCACCGAAAGCCTTCGCCCGGACGAGGGCGTGCTCGACCGCGGTCTCGTCGTGACCGTCGACCGGGCCGACGTACTTGATGCCGAGGTCCTCGAACATGCCCTGCGGCGCGACGACGTCCTTGATGCCCTTCTTGAGGCCGTGCAGCGCGTCGTAGGCGAACCGCCCGGGAAGGCCGGTCCGCTGCAGCGTGTGCTTGCCCCAGGACAGCACCTTCTCGTAGCCGTTGGTCGTGCGAAGCGTGTCGAGGTGGTGCGCCAGACCGCCGATCGTCGGCGCGTAGGACCGGCCGTTGTCGTTCACGACGATCACCAGCCGCCGGTCCTGACCCTCGGCGATGTTGTTGAGCGCCTCCCACGCCATGCCACCGGTCAGCGCACCGTCGCCGATCACGGCGACCACGTGCCGGTCGTTGTGCCCGCGCAGCACGTTGGCCTTGGCGATGCCGTCCGCCCAGCTCAGCGCGGTCGACGCGTGCGAGTTCTCCACGACGTCGTGGGTCGACTCGGCCCGGCTCGGGTATCCGGAGAGCCCACCACGCTTGCGCAGCTCGCTGAAGTCCTGACGGCCGGTGAGCAGCTTGTGGACGTACGCCTGGTGCCCGGTGTCGAACACGACCGTGTCGCGCGGCGACTGGAACACCCGGTGCAGCGCGATCGTCAGCTCCACGACGCCGAGGTTCGGACCCAGGTGCCCACCGGTCCGCGACACCGACTCGACCAGGAACTCACGGATCTCTGCCGCGAGGCGCACGACCTCGCGGTGGTCGAGCCGACGGACATCGGCCGGTGTCGTGATGCGATCGAGCAGACCCACGCGCGTGCCTTCCCTCCTACGGCGACGTCGCCGCAGGATGCGGACGCCGGATGGCAGTCTTCCACTGTAGAGCGCGAGGGCGCCGGCCGCGTCGCGCGACGGAGCCCACGAGCGCGGCACGCCTCCCGAGCTCGGTCCCGGGGACACCCCGGTCACGACACGGTCATGAGACGGCCACGACACGGTCAGGACGCGGAGGCACCGATCGGCGTCGGGCCGACGTGCGGGATGCCGCCCGCGACCGCCGCACGGAAGATCCCCTCATAACCGCAGCCCATGACCGATCGGTCGAAGAAGACCTCCGCATGCCGACGGCACACGTCAGGGTCGAGCTCGGTCGCGGCCTCGATCCCGGCCACGAACGACGCGAAGTCGTCGGCGACGATGCCCGTGACGCCGTGCCGCACGACCTCGGGGACGCTCCCCCGACGCAGCGCGACGACAGGGGTTCCGCAGGCCATCGCCTCGATCATCACGATCCCGAAGGGCTCCTCCCACTGGATCGGGAACAGCAGCGCCCGCGCCCGGACGAGCAGGCTCCGCTTGAGGATCGCGTCCGCCTCGCCGACGATCTCGACGTCCGGGCCGAGACGCGGCTCGACCATCGCCTGCAGGTACGCGTGCTCGCACGGCTCGTTCACCTTCCCGGCGAGCACGATCGGCGCTCCCACGGCGCGCGCGGCGTCGATCGCGAGGTGCGGTGCCTTCTCGTGACTGAAGCGACCGAGCCACAGGAGGTAGTCGTCCTTCGTCCTGCTGAACGGGTACGAGGCGACGTCGATGCCGTTGTGGACCGTGCCGAGCCAGTTGAGCCCGGGGTTCAGCGCCCGCTGCGCGCTCGAGATCGCGACGAGCCCGACCGAGTCCCCCAATCGGTCGTACAGGCGCGCGTACTCGCCCGTCACCGGGCCATGGCACGTGACGACCGTCGGCACCGCCCGGCCGGCCGCCAGCAACGGGCCTGCGAGCGTGTTGTCGTGCACGACGTCGACGGCGAGGTCAGCGATCGCGGCGCCGGCGACCGCCGCGTGCAGGACCTCCGGAACGGCAGCCCCGAGACGTCCCGTCGGCGGGACCGCGAAGGTCTGCACGAACCGCTCGGCGGCTGTACGGGCTCGGCCGGCCGCCACCAGGGTCACGTGGTGCCCGCGAGCGACCAGCACCTCGACGAGGTCGGCGACGACCGACTCGATGCCCCCGTAGCGCTCGGGCGGGACCTCGAACCACGGCGGAGCCACCACGGCGACACGAAGCGGCCCGTCCGGGTCCGCTGGCTCCCGGGAAGGTCGCGCGACCGCCACGCCCGTCATGACGGGCCCCTCCAGCCTGCCCACGGGGACGGTCGAGCCCCTGCACGAACCGCCCGGCGTCGGCTGTCGAACTCAGCCCGATGTGGATACGTTTATTCATAGCGCACTCTCGACGATGCGCCACCGCTAGAACGCAGAAGCTGGCCGACGATGTCCGACGACCGGATCGTGAACGCCACCACGAGCCGTGGGGACCGGCGGGCGGAGCCTCCCACGAGGGCCCTCGCCGACGCTGGCGCGAGCCTCGTGGAAGGGTCGTCGTTCTGCGTCAGCGCCTCGAACGGCGATCTCGAGCCGTTCCGGCAGCAGGGACTGTTCGTCCGGGACACCCGGATGATCTCGACGTGGCGCCTGCTCGTCGACAACGCGCCCGTCGAACCGCTCGCGACGATCCCGGCGGAGCCGTACGAGTGCACCTTCATCACGCGCGCCGTGCCACGACCCGGTCACGACGACCCCACCGTCATCGTCGAGCGGCGACGACTCGTCGGCGCCGGGATGCGGGACGACGTCACGGTGCGAAACTTCGGGACCGAGACGGCTGGGCTCGTGGTGTCGGTCGAGGCGGAGACCGACTTCGCGGATCTGTTCGAGGTCAAGGAGGGTCGGAACCCGCACCACGCCCGCATCCGCCACCACGCGAGCGGCAACGAGCTCGTCTACATGCTCGAGCACGCCGGCGGGAGCCGGGGCGTCCGGATCCGGGCCTCGGGCGCGCACGCGTCCTCGCGCACGCTCTCGTTCACGGTCGCGGTGCCCGCGCAGGGGTCGTGGTCGACCACGATCGAAGTCCTGCCGATCATCGACGAGGACGAGCTCGAGGCGGCGTTCCCGACCAACCGTCCCGTGGCCGAGGCGGTCGCGGCGCGGCGCATGCAGCTCTGGCGCGACCGCGCGCCCGAGGTACGCGTCGGGAGCAGCAGGCTTCAGCAGGCTCTCGACCACAGCGAGCGGGACCTCGGGGCGCTTCGGATCGTCGACCAGGACCACGCGGAGGACGAGGTCGTCGCGGCGGGCGCGCCGTGGTTCATGGCGCTGTTCGGGCGAGACTCACTGCTGACGAGCTGGATGTCGATCTCGATGGCGCCACACGTCGCTCTCGGCACGCTGCGGACGCTCGCGCGACTGCAGGGCCACCGGACGGACCTCATGACCGAGGAGGCCCCGGGCCGGATCCTGCACGAGGTCCGCGTCGGCATGGACACGACCCTGGCCCTCGGCGGCGGACGGGTCTACTACGGCTCGATCGACTCGACGCCACTGTTCGTGATGCTCGCCGACGAGGCACTGCGCTGGGGTGCGCCCCGCCAGGAGATCGAGGCCCTCCTCCCCGCCGTCGATGCCGCACTCGACTGGCTCCGATCACCCGCCGTCAGCGGTCGTCTCGGTTTCGTCGAGTACCAGCGCAGCACCGACCGCGGCCTGCTCCACCAGGGCTGGAAGGACAGCCACGACGCGATCACCTTCAGCGACGGGCGGGCCGCACGGACGCCGATCGCCCTCGCCGAGGTCCAGGGCTACACCTACGGCGCGTTCCGTGCGCGCGCCCATCTCGCGGACGTGTTCGGCGACCCTGCGACCGCACACGTGTGGTCCGCGCGTGCCCAGGACCTGAAGGAGCGGTTCGATGCCGCCTTCTGGCTGGCGGACCGCGCCCGGTACGCGATCGCGCTCGACGGCGACGCGCACCAGGTCGACGCGCTCGCCTCGAACATGGGGCAGTGCCTGTGGACGGGCATCGTCCGTGAGGACAGGGCGGCGCAGGTGGCCGCCGCCCTGCTGGACCCCGACCTGTTCACCGGCTTCGGCATCCGGACGCTGGCCCGCAGCATGCGCGCCTTCAACCCCGTGAGCTATCACAACGGATCGGTGTGGCCCCACGACACCGCGCTGATCGCCGCCGGTCTCGCCCGGTACGGACTGCTCGACGCCGCGGACACGGTCCTGAACGGGCTGCTCGACACCGCGTGCGCGTTCGGCGGGCGCCTGCCCGAGCTCTTCTGCGGGTTCGACCGGTCGTCGATGCCCTGCCCCATCCCGTACCCGGCGGCCTGCACACCGCAGGCCTGGGCGGCCGCCTCGCCCTTCCAGCTCCTGCGCACAGCGCTCCAGCTCGAACCGTGCGTCCCGCACGGTGTCGTTCACGCGGGGCCCGTGCCGACGTCGATCGGCTCGGTCCACCTCGCGGGCATCGACCTCGGAGGCGCTGCGATCACGATCGACGCGGACACCGAGCGCGTCACGATCGACGGGCTGCCGGAGGGTGTGCGCCTCGTGGGCGCGACGGACGCGCCGGAGTGCACGTGGCAGGCCCGGCCGGAGCCCCTGGGCACCGGCCGCCCCGACGGTCCGGCCTAGAATTCGCGCATGCGCTTCCTGCCGTCCCACGCCGTCACGAGCGACCTCACCTACGGTGACGTCTTCCTCGTCCCGTCCGCCAGCGACGTCGCGTCGCGGTTCGACGTCGACCTCACGACCACCGACGGGACCGGGACGTCGATCCCGGTCGTCGTCGCCAACATGACGGCGGTGGCCGGACGCCGGATGGCCGAGACGGTCGCCCGCCGGGGCGGTCTGGCGGTGATCCCGCAGGACATCCCGACGGAGGTCGTCGCCGACGTCGTCGCCGACGTCAAGGCCAAGCACCCGGTCGTCGAGAGCGCCGTCGTCGTCTCCCCGCACGACACCGTGCACACCGCCCTCACGCTGATCGGGAAGCGGTCGCACGGCGCTGCCGTCGTCGTCGTGGACGGCCGGCCGGTCGGGGTCGTCGCCGAGGCGGACTGCGTGGGCGTGGACCGGTTCACCCAGGTCGGCGACGTCATGTCGAGCAACCCCACGATCATCGACCTCGACGTGGTGACCGGTGCCGGGTCGAGCGGCCTCGAGGCCGCGTTCGAGGCCCTGCACGCGTCTCGTCGACGGTTCTCCCCCGTCGTGCGCGACGGCGACCTCGTCGGGGTGCTGACGCAGGTCGGCGCCCTGCGCTCGTCGATCTACGACCCGGCTCTCGACGACCAGGGCCGGCTGCGGATCGCGGCGGCCGTCGGCATCAACGGCGACGTCCGCGCGAAGGCCGCAGCCCTGCTCGAGGCAGGCGTGGACGCGCTGATCGTCGACACGGCCCACGGGCACCAGCGGAAGATGGCCGAGGCGCTCGCGGCGGTGCGGTCCCTCGATCCCGACGTCCCCATCGTGGCGGGGAACGTCGTCACCGCGGCGGGCACGCGCGACCTCATCGAGGCGGGGGCGGACATCGTGAAGGTCGGCGTCGGCCCGGGCGCGATGTGCACGACCCGCATGATGACGGCCGTCGGGCGTCCGCAGTTCTCCGCCGTGCTCGAGTGCGCCGCCGAGGCCAGGCGGCTCGGGGCGCACGTCTGGGCCGACGGCGGGGTCCGGCACCCGCGCGACGTCGCCCTCGCGCTCGCCGCGGGAGCCGCCCAGGTGATGGTCGGGTCGTGGTTCGCCGGGACGCACGAGTCGCCGGGCGACCTCCACGACGACGGCTCGGGACGGCTCTACAAGGAGAGCTTCGGGATGGCGTCGGCACGTGCCGTCGCCGCGCGCAGCACCGGCGGGAGCGCATTCGATCGCGCGCGGAAGGCCCTGTACGAGGAGGGGATCTCGTCCTCGCGCATGTACCTCGACCCGCGGCGGCCGGGAGTCGAGGACCTGATCGACCACATCACCTCCGGGCTCCGTTCCGCGTGCACGTACGTCGGGGCCCGGACGCTCGAGGAGTTCACCGAGAGGGCGGTCGTCGGCATCCAGTCCGCGGCCGGCTACGAGGAGGGTCGCCCCCTCCCGGAGGGCTGGTGACGGCCGCGCCCGGGCCTTCGGCGGCATCTGCGCGCGAGCAGCTGATCGAGCTGTGCGCGCATCCGCCCGAGCACTGGTCGGGCTCGACAGGAACCCTGACGTCCCCCGTCGACGCGCGGCCTGCGGCGGTGCTCGTGCTGTTCGGGGTGCTCGACGCGACGCCGTCGACGGCTGTCGACACCCCCGTGGCACGTGATCTCGACGTCCTGCTGCTGCGTCGCGCCGCGACGCTCACCGACCACGCCGGACAGGTCGCGTTCCCGGGCGGCCGGATCGATGCCACGGATGCGGGCCCGGTCGACGCCGCCCTCCGCGAGGCCGTCGAGGAGACGGGCCTCGACCCGGCGGGCGTCGAGCCGCTCGGCACCCTGCCGCCCCTGCCGCTGGCCGTCAGCAACCACCTCGTCACACCGGTGCCGGCGTGGTGGCGTCGACCGACGCCCGTCGTCGCCGTGGACCAGGCGGAGACGTTCGAGGTCTACCGGGTGCCGGTGGCCGACCTCCTGCACCCGGGGAATCGCGGCTCGACCGTGCGCGCGCGGTCGGGACGCACGTGGCGCGCTCCGGCGTTCGTCGTGGGCGAGCTCGTGGTCTGGGGATTCACCGCGATCGTCCTCGACCTGATGTTCGACGCGCTGGGCTGGACCCTGACGTGGGACCACGCCACGACGATCGAGCTGCGGTCCTGAGATCCAGGTGCCCAGGTGCAGCGACGCCCGGGCACACCGATGCCGGACGCGTGCTGACGCCCGGCTGAGCCGGCGACCAGCGGCCCGGACAGCTCGTCGCGCGGTGCGCCCGGCACGAGGACGTGGCCGGGCGCACCGCGCGACGGAAGGGCTCAGGCGGTCACGAGGGACCGCAGGACGTACTGCAGGATGCCACCGTTGCGGTAGTAGTCGGCCTCTCCCGGGGTGTCGATGCGGACGACGGCGTCGAAGGTCACGGCCGAGCCGTCGGCCCGGGTCGCCGCGACCGCCACGGTCGACGGCGTCGTGCCGTCGTTGAGCGCCGTGACACCGGTGACGTCGAAGGTCTCGGTGCCGTCGAGGCCGAGGCTCGCGGCCGACTCGCCCGCCGGGAACTGCAGCGGCAGCACGCCCATGCCGATGAGGTTCGAGCGGTGGATGCGCTCGAAGCTCTCCGTGATCACGGCCTTCACACCGAGCAGCGCCGTGCCCTTCGCCGCCCAGTCCCGTGACGACCCGGAGCCGTACTCCTTGCCGCCGAGGATCACGAGCGGCGTCCCCGCGGCGGCGTAGTCCTGCGCCGCGGCGTAGATGGTGTCCTGGGCGCCCGTGACGAAGTTGTACGTGAAGCCGCCCTCGACGTCGTCCAGGAGCTGGTTGCGCAGGCGGATGTTGGCGAACGTGCCACGGATCATGACCTCGTGGTTGCCGCGACGCGACCCGTAGGAGTTGAAGTCGCGCCGCTCGACACCGTGCTCGGAGAGGTAGCGACCGGCAGGGCTGTCGGCCTTGATCGCACCGGCCGGGCTGATGTGGTCCGTCGTCACGGAGTCGCCGAGCTTCGCGAGCACGCGGGCGCCCACGATGTCGCTCACCGGGTCCGGCGTCATCGTCATGCCGTCGAAGTACGGCGGCTTGCGGACGTAGGTCGACCCGCCGTCCCAGTCGAACGTGCTTCCCTCCGGGGTCGGCAGGGCGCGCCACTGGTCGTCCCCGGCGAACACGTCGGCGTAGTCGGTGCTGAACATCTGCCGGTTGATGGCGCCGTCGATCGTCGACTGCACCTCGTCCGCGCTCGGCCAGATGTCGCGCAGGAAGATCGGCGCCCCGGACTCGTCCCGACCCAGCGGCTCGTGCTCGAAGTCGAACTCCATCGTGCCGGCGAGCGCGTACGCGATGACCAGCGGCGGCGACGCGAGGTAGTTCATCTTGATGTCGGGGTTGATGCGCCCCTCGAAGTTCCGGTTCCCCGAGAGCACCGACACGACCGCGAGGTCGTGCTCGTTCACCGCGGCCGACACCTCGTCGGCCAACGGGCCCGAGTTGCCGATGCACGTGGTGCACCCGTAGCCGACGAGGTGGAACCCGAGCTTCTCGAGGTACGGCCACAGCTGGGCCTTCTCGTAGTAGTCCGTCACGACCTTGGACCCCGGCGCCATCGACGTCTTGACCCAGGGCTTGGCCGTGAGGCCCTTCTCGACGGCCTTCTTCGCGAGGAGACCGGCCGCGAGCATGACCGACGGGTTCGACGTGTTGGTGCACGACGTGATCGACGCGATGGCCACCGCGCCGTGGAACAGCTCGTAGCTGCCCCCGTCAGGAGCGGTGACCGTCACCGTCCGCCGATGGGGCGACGAGACCGCCGGCGAGTCGGAGGCAGGGAACGACTCCTGCTCGGACTCGTCGACGCCGTTGCGGACCTCCGGGGCGTACGTCGGCAGGTCGCGCTGGAACGCCGACTTGGCATGCGTGAGCTCGATGCGGTCCTGCGGGCGCTTCGGTCCGGCGATGGACGGCACGACGCTCGACAGGTCGAGCTCGAGGTACTCGGAGAACACGGGCTCGAGGTATCCGGGGTCGGCCGGGTCGAGCCACATGCCCTGCTCCTTCGCGTAGGCCTCCACGAGCGCGACCTGCTCCGCGCTGCGGCCGGTCAGGCGCAGGTACTCGAGAGTCACCGCGTCGATCGGGAAGATCGCGGCGGTCGACCCGAACTCCGGGCTCATGTTGCCGATGGTGGCACGGTTGGCGAGCGGCACCGCCGCGACCCCGTCGCCGTAGAACTCCACGAACTTGCCGACGACGCCGTGCTGGCGGAGCTGCTGCGTGATGGTGAGGACGACGTCGGTCGCCGTGACACCCGACGGGATCTGGCCGGTGAGGCGGAAGCCCACCACCCGCGGGATCAGCATCGACACGGGCTGGCCGAGCATCGCGGCCTCCGCCTCGATGCCACCGACGCCCCAGCCGAGCACGCCGAGGCCGTTGACCATCGTGGTGTGCGAGTCGGTACCGACGCACGTGTCGGGGTACGCGCGCAGGACAGTCTCCCCGCCGACCGGGACCTCGCGGGTCATCACGACGCGTGCGAGGTACTCGATGTTGACCTGGTGCACGATCCCGGTCCCCGGGGGCACGACCTTGAAGTCGTCGAACGCCGTCTGCCCCCAGCGCAGGAACTGGTACCGCTCACGGTTGCGCTCGTACTCGAGCTCGACGTTGCGGCGGAACGCGTCGGCACGTCCCGCGACGTCGATCTGCACCGAGTGGTCGATCACGAGCTCGGCGGGCGCGAGGGGGTTGATCCGCGACGGGTCGCCGCCGAGGTCGACGACGGCCTCGCGCATGGTCGCCAGGTC
>JAJYCD010000147.1 GCA_021778635.1 Actinomycetes bacterium | reverse complement strand
GATCATCTTCCTCGGCACCGAGATCGACGACGACGTCGCGAACGTGACGATCGCGCAGCTGCTGCACCTGCAGTCGGCGAGCCCCGACACGGAGATCAGCCTCTACATCAACTCCCCCGGAGGCTCCCTCACGGCGCTGATGGCGATCTACGACACCATGCAGTTCATCCGGCCGGAGGTCTCGACGTTCTGCATGGGCCAGGCCGGGTCGGCGGCGGCCGTGCTGCTCGCCGCGGGGGCACCGGGCAAGCGGTTCGCGCTCGAGCACGCGCGGATCCTGCTGCACCAACCTTCGGGCGGCGCGGAGGGCACGGCCGCGGACCTCGAGATCCAGGCGCGCGAGGTGCTGCGACTGCGCACCGAGGTCGAGAGGATCCTGTCTCGGCACACCGGCCACCCGGTCGAGAAGCTGCGGCTGGACACGGATCGTGACCGCATCTTCGACGCGCGCGAGGCCGTGGCCTACGGCCTGGTGGACGACGTCGTGCGCACGCTGAAGGGCGACGTCCCGCCTCAGGCGGCGCGCAGAACCGCCTGACCACCCGGCGCCCGGTGCGGCGCTCCCCCGTCGAGCGCGGTTGCGACCTCGGCGCCGAGGTCGCGCCGGACGGTCACGGATCGGACGGCGACCGGTCGGGACGCGCGGGCGGTCAGCTCGACGACCTCCGCGCGTCCCACGAGCTCGTCGTGAGCCTCCGCGAGGAGGTCGACCAGGTGCATCCCGAGCGCCCGGCAGACCGCGACGAGCACCTCGGACGAGGCCTCCTTGCGTCCGCGTTCGATCTCGGAGAGGTACGCGACCGAGACGCGCGCCGCGAGCGCCACGTCGCGCAGCGTCCTGCCCTGCGCCTCGCGTCGGGTTCGTAGGACCGCGCCGACGAGCCGTCGGAGCAGCGGCTCGGGCGCGACCCGCCGTGCGGGTGCGAGCGGTGACTCGGGTGCCATGGCGACCTCCTCTCGGGCGAACCTAGCAGCGGCACGCGCGTGCCCACGGTCCGGGCGATCCGCCCTCCGCGAACGTGCGCGACGAACCCGCCGGCAGCCCGACTGCCCGACGCGTCCATCGTCACGTGAGGCTGTGCTCTGGTACGACATCGGACGTGGTACCGGGCGTGGTCATCGACAGGTCGCGAGAGTCGGCGCCGACGTAGCGATCCGGAGGGTCGTCGTCCTGTTCGCCGACGGCCTCCAGCTCGACCTCGCGACCATCGCCGAGATCGAGGTGCGCCGCGGAGACGCGGCACCGGACTTCGTGCCCCTGTACCGGCAGGAGGACCCGCCGGCCCTGAGCAGGGGGCCGTCTGCCGACGACGCGTCCGCCGACCAGGTCCGGGAGTGGGCGTTCCTCGGGTGGCGTGCTCTCCTGGACGCCGACGAGTACCTCCGCCGCGGATCCCGGTGGGAGGCACACTCCGCGCACCTGCCCGCCGGGATCGCCCAGCTCACGCGCCGAACCCTGGGCATCGACCGACCCCGGCGGATCGACGTCCACCCCGAGAAGGACACGTCCTGGTCGAGGAGCGTGGACGAGACGCACCGCTAGAAGGTGGCGATCTCACCGGGCTCGATGACCCGCAGCCGATCGGCGAGGTTCGCGCCCGCGAAGGCCGCACGCACGTCGTCGGGGCCTTCGCTGAAGTGGGCCCAACCCGTCACGTGCAGCGGCACGACCCACCTCGCGTCGAGAAGGCGGGCTGCCTCGGCAGCATCGGTGCCGGTCAACGTCAGCGGAGCGCCGTCGAACAACGACGTGCGGGCAGCACCTGCGAAGAGCAGTGCGACATCGATCTCGCCCATTCGGTCGGCGATCTCGTGAACGATCTCGAGAGAGGCGTTGTCACCGCTGACGTACACCGTGGGCAGGCCGTCGCCGCGCACGACGAACCCGGTGACCTCGCCGGTCGACGGCTCGCATCCCTCCGGCCCGTGCCGCGCTGGAACGGCGACGACCTCCAGCGTGCCCCCCGCGGGCCGGTCCAGGACGATCCTGTGCCAGCTGGCGAGAGAGCGGGCGGTACCGCCGAGCCGACGCGCGGCGCTCTCCGTCGTCAGCGTCAGCGGCACACGCGCGAGGAACTCTCGTCCGGCCGGGTCGAGGTTGTCCGCGTGCTGGTCGTGAGACAGGAGCACGACGTCGATCGGCCCGATGGCGTCGACGTCGAACGCGGGCCCCTCGGTCTTCGTCAAGGGTCGCCCCGGCACGCTCTCGTGCACCCCTGCAGGGCTGAGCGTCGGATCCGTCAGCAGACGAAGCCCACCCAGCTCCAGCACGGCCGTGGGACCGCCGACCGCCCAGACGGTCAACCCCGGACCTGGGCCTCGCGCTCCGACGTGAGCGTGGCTCTCGGACTGCTCCTGTGCCATGCGATCTCGAACACCTCCCCCGTCCGGATCCTTCCCGACCCGCGTCCGTCGCGAGCTCCCCGGTCGGGCCGGTGGGCCAAGGCGGCCGCACGCCTCCTCTTGACGACCTCAGCCCACGACCGTAGTTTGGCTAATGCCATTAGCCATGGTGGCGATCGCGCCTCCCCTGCCGACCGAAGGACCCTGATGTCGTCTCTGCGCTACCTCAGCTTGGCGATCGCGTTCATCCTTGAGCTGGCGGTGCTTGCCGCGACCGGTTACGCCGGGTTCACCCTGGTGCACCCGACCGTCCTGCGCGTGCTCGTGGGACTGGGTGCACCCGTCCTCATGGCCGTCGCGTGGGGGCTGTTCGCCGCACCGAAGGCCTCGATGCCCCTTCACGGAGTCACGGGCGTGACGTTCCAGGTCGCCTGGTTCGGCGTGGGCGCACTGGCGCTCGCACTCGCGGGGCGCACGACCCCGGCGATCACGCTCGCGGCCGTGTACCTGCTGAACTCGGCCGCTCTGCGGCTCCTCGGGCGCTGACAGCAGGTCAGGTCGACGGCCGGGGACAGCCTCACGCCGCCGGCCGCGTGCACCTCGATGAGGATCTGATCGACCACGGTTGTCGATCTGCGGCTGGCCCGTTCGACCTTGTCGGTGAGAGGGTCGACCGGATCCTCGAGACGAGAAGGATGGGGCGAACACGATGGCGAAGTTCATGCTGATCTGGCGGTCGACCGACGAGGCCAACGCACGGATGGCGACCGCCGACTTCACCGAGATGCTCGAGCTGGTGGGCAGGTTCAACGACGAGCTGATCCGAGCCGGCGTGCTGCTCGCGGCCGAGGGCCTCGACGACCCGTCGCAGGGTGTCGTGGTCGACTTCACCGGGGAGACACCGGTCGTCACCGATGGGCCCTACGGCGAGACGAAGGAGCTGTTCAACGGCTTCTACATCCTCGACGTCGCGTCGAAGGAAGAGGCCGTGGAGTGGGCGAAGCGGGTGCCCAGCCAGGACGGCACGAAGGTCGAGATCCGTCGCATCCCGTCGATCGACGAGTTCCCCCAGGACAACGAGTGGATTCGCAAGGAACGCGCGTGGCGCGAGTCCACCGGGCAGCTCTGAGCGCCGGCGAGCGGTGAGCGAGGCGAGGCGTGCCGTCGAGGCGGTGTGGCGGATCGAGTCCTCCCGCATCGTCGGCGCCCTCGCGCGCTACACCGGCGACGTCACCGTTGCCGAGGACGTCGCGCAGGAGGCACTCGCCGAAGCGCTGGTGAGCTGGGAGACGGCCGGGATACCGCGCAACCCGGAGGGCTGGCTGCTCACGGTCGGCCGGCGACGGGCGATCGACGCGTTCCGGCGCCGGGCGGCCGGCGACACCCGGTACGCGCAGCTCGCCCGGCAGCTCGACGACGACGTCCCGGGGCCGGAAGCGCTCTTCGATCCGGAGGCCATCGACGACGACGTGCTCGCCCTGATGTTCGTCGCCTGCCATCCCGTGGTGCCGAAGGAGGCGCGGATCGCCCTGACCCTGCGGGTCGTCGGCGGGCTCACGACCCAGGAGATCGCCCGAGCCTTCCTCGTGCCGGTCGCGACGGTGCAGGCGCGCATCACACGGGCGAAGAAGACCATCGCGGCCGCCCGGATCCCGTTCGAGGTACCCGGCCCGGCGGAGCGCACTTCGCGCCTCGCGTCGGTGCTGAACGTCAACTACCTCATCTTCACGGAGGGATCGTCGGCGTCCAGCGGCGACGAATGGATCCGGAATGAGCTGGCCGACGAGGCACGCCGCCTCACCCGGGTGCTCGTCCGGCTGGAACCGGAGCCGGAGGTCTTCGGTCTCCTCGCGCTGATGGAGCTGACCGCGGCACGCTTCCCCGCGCGCGTGGACGGCTCGGGCCACCCCGTGCTCCTGGAGGACCAGGACCGCAGCCGCTGGGACCACGCGGCGATCCGCCGAGGCCGCGCTGCACTCACGCAGGCACGCAGTGCGGGACGAGGGCTCGGGTCCTACGGCTTGCAGGCATCGATCGCCGAGTGCCACGCGGTCGCAGCCTCCGTGGGCGACACCGACTGGGGGCGGATCGTCGAGCTGTACCAGGCGTTGGGTCGGCTCGCGCCCTCGCCGATCGTCGAGCTGAACGAGGCCGTGGCAGTGGCCATGGCCTCGGGCCCGGCCGCCGGGCTGGCGCTCGTGGACACCATCGTCGAGCGCGGTCTGCTCGCCACCTCGCACCTCCTCCCCGCGACGCGGGCGGAGCTGCTCACCAGGCTCGGCCGGCGCGCCGAAGCGCGCGCCGAGCTCGTCCGCGCTGCTCAGCTCTGCGACAACGCGGCCGAACTCGCCGTGCTGAGGGCCCGGCTGTCCACGAGCACGGAATTCGCGTTGCGCACGGGACTGCCCACGCGTTAGCGTCACCGCGATCGACCACGACGCGAGGAGGTGACACCCATGGACGCAGTACCCACCCTGG
>JAJYCD010000057.1 GCA_021778635.1 Actinomycetes bacterium | reverse complement strand
AGGTCGAGCCAGTAGCGGGTGAACAGCCACGGGTGCAGCCATGACAGCTGCGAGAGCGACCCCGCCACCTGAGACGTGACCGACAGCACGATCGTCGCCGCCATCGCGCCGACGGGGACCTCGGTCAACGTCGAGATGAACAGACCGACGGCGGACAACCCGAGCAGCGAGATGGCGACGAAGCTCGCGACGAGCCCCGCGCGGACGATCGACTGCCCGACCCCGATCGTGTCCCCCGAGAGCAGGGTGACGGGTCCGACGGGAAAGAGCACCGCCCCGATCACTGCCCCGGTGAGGACGACGGCCAGCGTGGCCGCGACCGCGAACACGGCCGAGCCGATGTACTTCACGACGAGCAGTCGGACCCGTCCTGCCGGTGCTACCAGCAGGTAGCGCAGCGTACCGAGCCCGGCCTCGCCGGCGATCGTGTCTCCGGCGACCACACCGATGGTCAACGGGAGGAAGAGCGGGATCGAGACGACGAGACCGGTGACGCCCACGAAGAGGCCGTTCTGGGTCACGCGGTCGAGGAACGGCGGCCCGTGCCCCGGCGTGGGCGGTGAGGAGGAGAGGCGCACCGCGACGGCGATCAGGACGGGAATCGCGGCGAGCGCGAGCAGCATCGCCCAGGTGCGGCGACGTCGGAACAGGACGCCGAGCTCGGACGCAAGCAGCCCGGACGTGATTCGCGAACGCCGACCACGCCCGTCGTGAGGCTGCAGCACGGGCGCGTCATCCGGCACGTGCTCGTCACTGGGCAACCTCGAACCCCTCTCCGGTGAGCGCCACGAACCGGTCCTCGAGCGTGGCGCGGTCGACGCCGAATCCGCGCAGTCGCGCACCGGCCGTGACGAGCGCCGCCGCGATCACCTCGGCCGGCACCTCGGGGTCGCCCTGCGGCGCAGTCACCACGGCGTCCCCGTCCGTCGCGCCGAGGCTGCCCGTCGCGGGTTCGAGCCCGAGGTCACGCAGCACCCGGCTCGCGACGACGACGTCCGGGGTACGTACGGTCACTCGGGCGCGTCCGCCGGCGCGAAGCGCGTCGAGCGTGCCCTGGGCGACCAGTCGTCCGGCGCTCATCACCGCCACGTGCGTGCACATCTGCTCCACCTCGGCGAGGAGGTGGCTCGAGACGAACACCGTGGCGCCGTCAGCGGCCAGGGACCGGACGAGCGCGCGCACCTCGCGGGTGCCTTGCGGGTCGAGACCGTTGGTCGGTTCATCGAGGACGAGCAGCTCTCGAGGTGACAGCAGCGAGTGCGCGATGCCGAGACGCTGCTTCATCCCGAGCGAGTAGGCACGCACCTTCTTCCCCGCGGCGTGCGTCAGACCGACCCGGTCGAGCGCCTCGTCGACCCGGGCGGCACGCGTCACCGCACGAGCCTCGCGATCAGCCGCGTCCATCCGACGCAGGTTCGCGGCGCCGGAGAGGAACGGGTAGAAGGCGGGGCCCTCGACCATCGCTCCGACGGACGGCAGCACGGCGCGCTGGTCTTGCGGCATCGGCCGACCGAGAACCGAGACGGTCCCGCTCGTCGCAGATGCGAGCCCCAGCATGACGCGGATGGTCGTGGTCTTCCCGGACCCGTTCGGACCGAGGAAGCCGTACACGGCACCGCGCGGAACTGCCAGGTCGATGCCGTCGACGGCAGCCTGCTGGCCGAACCTCTTCGTCAGCCCGTGCGTCTCGATCGCGAGGGTCGCAGACGGCGGCGCCGTCGTCACCGACCGGCCGCCACGGCCTCGAGACGCGACACCGGAACGGCGCCGACGAGCACGGTGCCGTCGGGTGCGAGCAGCACGCTGACGAGCGAGGTCGTCAGCGCCCGGCCGCCGGTCACGGCGTGGGTCAGCTCGCCGAGCAGCGGCGACGTGGTGATCGCGTTCGGCAACGCGCCGGCGGGGAGCCGCACGACGGTCGACCACCCGCTGCCGCTGGTCGTCGGTGCCGACGCGAAGCTCCCGGACACGGTCCCAGTGGGCGAGGGTGACGCTGGCTTGGCGGCTCGCTCGGGGAGCGTCTGTTGATGAATGGTGGCACCGGCCGGAGGCGTGAAGTCGAACAACGCGGCCGGAGGTGTCACGAGCGACAAGGCAGTGAACCCGACCGTGAAGGCCGGCTTCGTCGCACCGCGGGCCAGAACCTGGACCCGCAGCGGCAGGCCGGTCTCGGAGTCGACGGCGATCGACACAGACCCGATCAGCGTGTCCTCGGCGCGCGGTGTGAGGACGAGGTCGTACGCCGTCCGGCCGGCGACTCGCGTGTCTCCCCCAACCGTGACCTGCGTGGACGGGTCGATCGCCGTGAGGAATCGACCGGCGACCTCCGCCGGGGTCGGCACCTCCCCCGGCACCGTGACGTGCGTCCCGACCGGAGCGGCCGGGATCGACAGGTGCGTGACCGTGCCGTCGGACGAGTCGTAGGTCCACACGTCCGACGCGTGCCGCACGACGTCTCGCTCCGCCAGCTGCTCGAGCACCTGGACCCGGACGTTCGTCGGGCCGTCGAGGTAGACGCGTGCCGTGTGCGAGCCGGTGAGCAGGTCGAGTGCGCCTCCGGCGCCGGATGCGCCCGCCCCGACGCCAGCCGGCAGCGCCGGCAGCCCGAGTGCGGAGGACTGCTCGACGGTCCCGGAGAGCGCGGTGACGGTGCAGTCCGCGACCATCGCCAGCACCTGCTCCGCCGACTTGTCAGGGAGGTCGATGGCAGCGCCCGCGGTTGCCGCCCCGATCAGACCGGTGACCCCCACGAGTACCGGAACCACGGCAGCAGGCACCCAGTGCATCCAGCGGCGCGTCATGTCGACCTTCCTCGTGCCAACGACCCTACAGAGCGACGGTACGTCTGCCCGACGCCGATCGCACGCATGACCCGGTGAAGAGATCGTGCACGACCGCACGGGACCCGTGCCGGTTCCGTGACGGACCGCCCGACGCCGTCGGGGGCGTCACCCCAGGAGGGTGCCCGCGTGGTCCGGGACATAGTTCTGGGTGTCCCGTGGCGGTCGGACGTAGCCCGTCGACGGCGGTCGGGGCGGCAGCTCGATCGGCAGCCGCTGGACCTCCCGGTAGTCCACCGTCGAGAGCAGATGACTGATCATGTTCAGACGGGCCCGGCGCTTGTCGTCGCTCTCGACGACCCACCACGGCGCCTCGGGGATGTCGGTGTGGACCATCATCTGGTCCTTCGCCCGCGAGTACTCCTCCCACCGGGTGATCGACTCCAGGTCCATCGGCGAGAGCTTCCACCGTCGCATCGGGTCACCCAACCGTGACCGGAACCGGGCCTCCTGCTCGGCGTCGCTCACCGAGAACCAGTACTTGCGCAGCAGGACGCCATCCTCGACGAGCATCCGCTCGAAGATCGGGCACTGGTGCAGGAACCGGTGGTACTCGTCGTTCGTGGCGAAGCCCATGACCCGTTCCACGCCGGCACGGTTGTACCAGGACCGGTCGAACAGGACGATCTCCCCCGCGGCCGGAAGCTGAGCGACGTACCGCTGGAAGTACCACTGCGTGCGCTCGCGGTCGCTCGGCGCCGGGAGCGCCGCGATGCGGGCGACGCGCGGGTTGAGGTACTGCGTGACGCGCTTGATCGTGCTTCCCTTGCCCGCCGCATCACGCCCCTCGAAGATCACCACGACGCGCTGCCCGGTGGAGCGCACCCACTCCTGGAGGGTGACGAGCTCCGCCTGGAGCCGGAACAGCTCGGTCTCGTAGACCTTCATCGGGATCCGCCCGAGCGCCGTCGTCTTCGGTTCGCTCGCGCGCGCGCCGACCTTCGGGACCTTCGGGCTCTTCGCCATGGTCCGCATGGTACGACCGTCGCACGTCGGGGGTCGGAGTTTCGTCGGCTGAGGACCCCCAGCGGGGCAGCGCTGCCGGCTCGGGCGGTGATCTCGGGTCTCGCGGTGCCGGTTCACGTGGGGCCGGCCGACTCTCGCCGCTCCCGGCGACGCCCCTGGGGGGCGGGCTTGCCGCACGGCCGGGCCCCCAGGAGACTCTGCCCATGGCCTCATCGCGGACGGACGAACCCGCCGCGCAGCTGATCGAGATCGCCTGGAGCTGGTCGTGCCCCTCGTCGGAGCGGGGCCTGGCGCCGACCGAGCGTGAGCGCTACCACCGCCTCCGTCGACAGGTCGACAGGGACATGTTCGCCACAGGCCGAGCACTGCTGCGCCACGTCGTCGCTGCGCGGATAGGCGTCGAGCCGTGCGAGGTCGTCGTGCGCGCGACGTGCGAGCGGTGCGGGTCGGCGAACCACGGCGCTCCGACGATCGACCCGGTCGACCGGATCCGCACCGCTCCGCACGTCAGCCTGGCGCACGCCGCAGGGCTCGTCATGGTCGCCGCCACCGACGTCGGGCCGGTCGGCATCGATTGCGAGCCTCTCACCGGTGCGCTTGCCCCCGGGTTCGTCGACGTCGTACTGGCGCCGCACGAACCGGTCGGACCGACAGGTGCGTCCGCCGGCGCGCTGCTCCGGACCTGGGTACGGAAGGAGTCGCTTCTCAAGGCCACGGGCCATGGCCTTCGGGTCGACCCGCGCGCGGTCGTCCTCAGCCCGTGGTGGGAAGCGCCGCAGGTGGTCGCCCTGCCGGGCAGCATCCCTACCGCCGGTTGGCGACTGCAGGACGTCGACCCCGCGCCCGGCTTCGTGGGAGCCGTCGCATGGACGTCGCCGCGGTCCGGCGCGCCGGAGCTGACCGTCACCGAGGTTGACCTCGGGCGGTCCGACGTCAGGGCAGCGCCGGCAACGCCGGGTGCCTGAGCCATGCGTCGAAGAGCGGTCCGAGGTCGCGGTGCGCACGCCGCTCCGCGCAGTCCACGAACATCGCGGTCGTGACGGACCCGTGCCGGTGCGCACCCGTCCACGCGCGCAACGTCGTGAAGAACACGTCGTCACCGACGGTACGGCGCAGCGCGTGCAGCGTCAGCGCCCCCCGCTGGTAGATCCGGTCGTCGAACATGAGGTCCGGGCCCGGGTCGCCGACGAGGACGTCCTGAGGCAGCGCGGCCAGCCTGGTCCAGGACCGGTCGGCGAGCACGTCGGCATCGGGCCCGCCCGACCGTTCGGACCACAGCCACTCAGCGTAGCAGGCGAAGCCCTCGTGCAACCAGATGTGCTGCCAGTGCGCCGCCGTGACGCTGTTCCCGAACCACTGGTGAGCGAGCTCGTGCGCGATGAGCCGCTCCGAGCCGCGCCGTCCGTCGACGTGGTTCGCACCGAAGACCGACATCCCTTGTGCCTCGAGCGGGATCTCCAGGGCGTCATCCGTGACGACGACGTCGTACCGCGCGAACGGGTACGGGCCGAAGAGCTCCTCGAACACCTCGAACATCGCTGACTGTCGGCCGAAGTCGTGCCGACACGCGACCTCCAGACGACCGGGGAGGGAGGCGCGCTGCGGCACGGGCCCGGTCGCGAGCGCGATCGTCGTGTAGCGGCCGATCTGCACGGTCGCCAGGTACGGCGCCATCGGCTCCGTCTGCTCGTAGACCCACCGGGTTCGGCTCGCCCGTGCCGACCTGCTCGTCAACGTGCCGTTGGCGAGCACGTGGTACGGCGACTCTGCGGTGACGGCGATCTGAAAGCTCGCCTTGTCGCTCGGGTCGTCGTTGCAGGGGAACCACGACGGAGCCCCGTCCGGCTGGCCGGCGACGATCACCCCGTCGGTGAGCTCCTCCCAGCCGACCTCGCCCCACGGCCCTTGCGTCGGCCTCGGATGACCGGCGTACTCGATGTCCACCACCAGGCTGCTCCCGACGGCGAGCGGCGCGTCCGGCACGATCGACAGCGCGCCGCCGCGGTGGCTCCACCGCGTGACGCGGCGACCGTTCACGGTGATCCTCGAGACCCGGAGCCCGACGAGGTCGAGCACGAATCGGGTCGAGGCGCGGGTCGCCGTCGCATGGAGCCGCGCCTGCGCGCTCAGGCGGTTGCTCGCGACGCGATAGTCCAGCTCCAGCTCGTACCGGGTGACGTGGACGCCGGCGTGACCATGGCGCGGCAGGTAGGGGTCGACCACGTCGTTCCCCCGCCCGTCCGTCCGCGCCGCCGTCATGACCTGCTCGTCGTCTCGCCTGCCGACGAGATCGGGTTGCCCCGCCATCGGGTACCGGCCGGGATCGCATCGCCCCGCAGCACGAGCGACGAGGGTCCGACGCTCGCACCCGGCCCGATCGACGCGGCCGGCAGGACGACGCCGTGCGGCCCGATGCTCGATGCCGTCCCGAGCACGACTGTGTCGAGGCTCATGACCCGGTCGTGGAACAGGTGCGTCTGAAGCACGCATCCGCGATTGACGGTCGCCGCGTCACCGAGCGACACGAGGTCCGCCTCGGGCAACCAGTACGTCTCGCACCAGACCCCGGACCCGACGCGGGCTCCGAGCGAACGAAGCCACACGTTCAGCGCCGGGGTGCCGTACGACGCGAGGACGAACCACGGCACCGCGACCAGCTCGACGAACGTGTCGGCGAGCTCGTTCCGCCACACGAACGAGCTCCAGAGCGGATGCTCGCCCGGAGTCACCCGGCCGACCAGGAACCACTTCGCGACCGACGCCGTCGCTGCCGCGAGCACCCCCGCGCCGAGGATCGCCGTGGGCGCGGCAAGGAGCACGAGTGCGCCGTGGTCGGCGAGCACGGCCGCGAGCACGAGCGCGACACCGAGGGCAAGGGACACGGTCACCATGGCCGGGACCACCCGGAGCACCTCGACGAGGGCACGCCCGGCACGCGCGCGGCGCGCGGGGGCAAAGGTTCCGGACGGGTCGGACGCGACGACCGACCTGCGCAGCCGGACCGGTGGGGACCCGAGCCACGAGGTCCCGGCCTTCGCACCCTCCGGTGCGGCCGAGAGCACGGCGACCAGTCCTCGCTTGGGCACCTTGCGTCCGGGTGCCGCCATCCCCGAGTTCCCGAGGAACGCGCGCTTACCCACCTTCGCGCGCTCGATCCGCAGCCATCCGCGACCGAGCTCGTACGACCCGACGAGCGAGTCGTCGGCGAGGAAGGCACCGTCTCCGACCGTCGTCATGCCGGGCAGGAGCAGCACCGTCGACGCCTCGACGTCGCGACCGACCCGAGCACCGAGGAGGCGTAGCCATGCCGGCGTGACGAGGCTCGAGTAGAGCGGGAAGAGCAACGTGCGGGCCTCGTCCATCACGCGCAACGTGGCCCACACCTGCCAGCCGACCCGACCCCGGACTGCGTGGTGCCCAGGTCGCACACCGATGCCCAGCAGTCGCACGCACACGACCGTGAGCACCGCGAGCGTCATGAGCGCCGTCAGGGTGGCGAGCGGCACCCGGCCGAGCACCGCACCGGCGGATGCGGACACGGACGCGCTGTCTCGCACCGCCGGCCAGAGAACGAGCAGGCCGGTCCCGCCGGCGACGAGCGGGAGCGCGGCGAGCACGACGGCGGTGACCACGTAGACCGCGAGCCAGGAGGGCGCTCGTGGTGCGCGTTCGAGCGGCCAGTCACGAGGAGCCGGACCGACGAAGACGGCCGGCGAGCCGCCCCACTTCTCGCCCGGCGGGATGTGCCCGAGAACCGCGGAACCCGGCGCGACCTCCGACCCCTCCCCCACCCGGGCGCCTGGCGCGAGGATGCTCCGAGTGCCGACGGTCGCTCGCGAGCCGACACGCACGCTCCCCACGTGCAGGACGTCGCCGTCGATCCAGTGCCCGCTCAGATCGACCTCGGGCTCGATCGCCGACTCCGCTCCGAGCGTGAGCAGCCCGGTCAGCGGTGGGAGCGAGTGGAGGTCGACGTCCTCGCCGATCGTCGCACCGAGTGCGCGCGCATAGTGCGTGACCCACGGCGCACCCGCCAGGTTCTCGGCACCCGCAACCGCGGCGAACGACTCGACGAACCACAGGCGGAGGTGGACCGATCCCCCGCGTGGGTACTGCCCTGGCCGCAGACGCCGGAGCAGCACCCGCGCCACGACGACGGTCGAGCCCATCCGTCCGAACGGCGTGACGAGCAGCGCCCAGCCGGCGAGCACCCACCACCACGACACCGTCGGGACCCACGCCACACGACCCGTCGCATGGGCGAGGTTCCCGATCGCGGTGACCCACGTCAGCCAGCGGAACCCGACGACTGCGGCGAGAGGTGCGGCCAGGACGCTCTGGACGAGCTGCGCACGCCGCGGGACCGGGACGACCGGGCGACCCTCGCGCGGGATCGCAGGTGCGAGCTCGTCGAGTCGACGAGCGAGCTCGACGACCCGAGGGTTCTCGTACACGTCCGCGACGGTGACGGTCGGGTACCGCGCACGCAGCGACGCGACGAGCTGCGCCGCTCCGAGGCTCCCGCCCCCGCTGTCGAAGAAGTCGTCCGTCGGTCGCGTCACGGCGGTGCCGAGCACTCGCTCCCAGTGCTCGGCCAGCCACTCGGCCGTCCCCGAGAGTCCGGCCGCGGAGACGGGCGCCGCCTCGTCGACGCGTTCTAGCGGCCATGGAAGCGCCTCGCGATCCACCTTGCCCGAGCTCCGGGTCGGCAGTGCGTCGACCACGGCGACCAGAGGGACGAGCGGAGCGGGAAGACGTTGCAGGAGCTCCCGGCGTGCGGCCGCGATCTCGATCGACGCACCCGCTCGCGCCACCACGTATCCCACGAGGACCTGGCTGCCACCGGTCGTCGTGCGGACGGCGGCAGCGCCGGCGACGACGCCCGTCAGCTGCTGGAGCGCCGCGTCGATCTCCCCGAGCTCGATGCGACGGCCGCCAAGCTTGACCTGATCGTCGCCTCGGCCGACGAACACGAGCCCCTCGGGCTCGTAACGCACCAGGTCGCCGCTCCGGTAGGCCCGGTCCCACCCGAGCGACGCGACGGCCGCGAACCGCTCCCGGTCGCGCTCGACGTCCAGGTAGCGCGCCACCCCGACTCCGCCGATGACGAGCTCCCCGACGTCTCCGGGACCGACCGGGACGCCGTCGTCGTCCAGCACCGCGAGGTCCCAGCCGTCCAGGGCGTGCCCGATGCGCACCGGTCCGGAACCCGTCATCAACGCGGCGCACGCGACAACGGTCGTCTCGGTCGGACCGTAGGTGTTCCAGACCTCACGTCCCGGGACCGCGAGCCGCGCGGCGAGCTCGGCAGGGCACGCCTCTCCGCCGAAGATCAGCAGTCGCACCCCCGCGAGCTCCTCCGGACGCCAGAGCCCGGCGAGCGTCGGGACGGTCGAGATCACGGTGATGTCCCGCGCGACGAGCCACGGTCCCAGGTCCATGCCGGCCCTGACGAGCGCCCGCGGCGCCGGGACGAGGCACGCGCCGTGCCGCCAAGCCAGCCACATCTCCTCGCACGACGCGTCGAACGCCACGGACAGCCCGGCGAGCACGCGGTCCCCGGGTCCGATCGGTGCCTCGGCGAGGAAGAGCCTCGACTCGGCGTCGACCAGCGCGGCCGCGGAGCGGTGGCTGACGGCGACCCCCTTGGGCGTGCCCGTCGAGCCCGAGGTGAAGATGACCCACGCGTCGTCCTCGGGAAGGGGTCGGAGTGCTCCACCGGCCACGCCGCGCGACGGCCGTCTGCGCTCGATCCGACCGTCCTCCACCAGGACGGCGACGACATCCGCCTCGGCGAAGACCGTCGCAGCCCGCTCCTCCGGGTCGTCGACGTCCACCGGCACGTACGCGGCGCCGGCGCGCAGAACCGCGAGGATCGCCACGTACAGCTGGTCGGTGCCCGACGGGATCCGGACGCCCACGCGGTCCCCCGGGCGCACTCCCGCTCGCCGCAAGAGTCGGGCGCGATCCTCGACGGCCGACACGAGCGCGGCGTAGCTGAGGGTCGCGTGACCGTCGTCGAGCGCCGGAGCCCCCGGGTGACGCGCCGCGGTCGCCTCGAGGATGTCGATCAGCGTCCTGCTGGGGGCGGCGCGACCACCGCGCAGCAGTCTCTCGTCGGCCGGGTTCACCCGCTCGACCGCCTCATCCATGGCACGCGCGGTGCGCGACCCGCGGATCACCCACCCGTGCCCCTCTGATGCGACGCACTGCTCAGCCCCTGTGCTCGGTGGACGGTCGGTGTGCACGGTCGGTCTCTCCGGCTCCCGCGCGTTCCGCGCCCAGGATAGGCACGGCACGGGTTCGCTCCTGCCAGGTCCAGGATGAACGCCCGCCACGGCCCCGTGCACCCTCGGCTCACCTGATGGGCCGGGGCGCGCGTGCCGACGGTGTCGTCAGTGCCGGCCCTTCGTCACCGTGCGCATCATCCGCAGCTCGTGCTCGACGTTGACGGTGTACTCGAAGGCGGCGCCCTCACCGTTGCAGCGCCCGCACCGGTGCACGTGCCACGGCCGACGCCGATCACGAGGCGCTGGCGTCGGCCGGCGCGCAGCCTGGCGACGACCGCGGCGAAGGCGTCGGCCGCCTCGACCGCATGCTCAGGCGTGCACGCCGACCACGAGCTGCCGTCGGGACCGAGTCCGGGGGCGCCCCGAACGTGAGCCGTGGGCCGGTGGCGACGATCAGGTCGTCGTCGGTGAGCCGCTCGGTCCGCCCGGCGGACGGGTGCCAGCGGGCACGCGACCTGAGGGACCGGCATCCGAGCGACGCCGACCGGGATGTTCGACGGGATCCAGCTCCAGTCGCCCTTGGCGACGCGGCGACGACCTCGTGCCGCTGATCGAGCAGACGACGGCGGTGCAACGCCGCCGTGCGACCCGAGACCCTCGCACCGAGGATGACGACCCGCCCCATGACGGCTTCCGTGGTGTCGTCGACCATGTCTTGACGCTGTCGAGGTGAGCGGACGCGCTCCACCCGACCGGGACGGTCCGCAGGCGTCATCCTCCAGTGGGTCCTCGCTCCGCCAGGGGCACCGGCGCTCACGGCCCAGGCTATGGTCCGAGGTACCCTCGTCGACGTGGACGACGCGATGCGCACCGGCATGCGCGTCGTTCGTGCGACGCTGACCGCCGGCACGGTTCTCGCGCTTGCCGCCGCTGCGCACCGGCTCGGCGGTGGCATGCTCCCGCCGCTCGCTGTGCTCGTCGCGCTCGGGAGCCTCGTCCTCCTGATCACGACGTTCCTGTCGCGATGGAACCTGTCTCTCGCTGCCCTGCTCCCGATCCTCGGCGCGGCCGAGTACGCGCTGCACCACGCACTGGGCCTCCTCTCCGCCTCGGGCCAGGTTCTCCCGGCCTCGAGGATGCCTGATGCGATGTCCGCGAGCACACTCCACGACGCGATCGGGACGCCGATGCACGGCATGCCGGTCTCGATGACCGCCGCCCACGTCGCGGCGACGGTGGCGACCGCGATCGTGCTCGTCGGGGGCGATCGCGCTGCGCGGATGGCCCTGCACTGGTGGTTCTCACACCGTCCCCTGGTCCACGGGCACCGTCCCACCCCCGCGATGCGGGTCCGTCACCAGGTCCCGGTCGCGGTCGCCCGGGTGGGACGTCGATGCGCCGCGCTACGACGGTCCGACCCTCGTCGCGGTCCACCGCTGTCCTTCGCCTGACACCCGCGGACCTCACGGTCCGCCTCCTCGCCGCGGTGCCGCTCCGACCCCCGTTCGCGACGCCCGTCGTCGCGTGAGCACGCCCTCACGCCGTCGGGCTGCGGGGCCGTGGCGTCACGCGTGTGCAACCCCGCGCCCCGGTGGGCAGACCCGTCTTCGCGCTCGGTCCGCTCCGACGTCTCGACGGGCACCCCCGCCTGCGCGCCGGCCCAACCACTCACGTCCCATGGTCCTCGACCATGTCCATGAAGGGCTCCTCCATGACCTCCGCCCAGCGCCGTCCCACCACTCACCCGCGCCAAGCCCGCGTGCTCGCCCCCGTCCTCGCCCTCGCGCTCGGTCTCACCGTGAGCGCGTGCAGCGCCGACAGCACCCCTGCCGCCCACCCGCCCGCCACCACGTCCACCGCGCTCACCATGGTCGACCCGTGGGTGAAGGCTGCCGACTCGGGAATGACCGGCGTCTTCGGCACCATCTCCAACGCGCGCGACACCGACGTGCGCCTCATCGCCGGTGCCTCTCCCTCCGCGACGAAGGTCGAGCTGCACGAGATGGCGGCCGACCCGTCCGGGACGATGGTGATGCGCCCGAAGCAAGGCGGATTCGTCGTCCCCGCCCACGGATCGCTCACGCTCAGCCCTGGTGGCCTGCACATCATGCTGATGGGACTGACCGCGCCGGTCAGGCCGGGTGACGACGTCACCGTCACGCTCACGGCTGATGACGGCACGACGCTCGACGTCGTCGCAGCAGCGCGGTCCTTCACCGGGGCCAACGAGAAGTACTCCGGGACGGCGTCGCCGACGCCGTCGCCGATGCCGTGAGCACGGACGGTCCCGACCGTCGAGCCTTTCTCCGGGGAGGCGTCGCCGCACTCGGCGGCGCCGCCCTGGCGCTCGGCGGTCGTTCCGCCTGGGACGCCGCGACGACCTCGGACGTCGGTGCCCCACCGGCGGACGCCGTGGGCCGAGCGGTCGTCCCGGCGCACGGCCTCCGCCAGGCCGGGGTCGGGACGGCACCGCAGTCGTTCGCGGCGTTCGTCTCCCTCGATCTCGCGGACGGTGTCGACCGCGAGGCTCTGGTCCGGCTGATGCGGATCTGGACGGACGACATCGAGCGCTTGACCACCGGGCGCCCCGGCCTCGCGGACACCGAGCCCGAGCTCGCTGCCGTGCCGGCGAGGCTCACGGTCACCGTGGGGTACGGGCCCGGCCTCTTCGCGGCCGCCGCGCTCGAGGACCAGCGACCCTCCTGGCTGGCGCCGTTGCCGCCGTTCTCGATCGACCGGCTGGAGGACGCCTGGTCCGGCGGCGACCTGGTGCTCCAGGTGTGCGCAGACGACGAGGTCACGATCGCCCACGCGGTCCGCCTGCTCGTCAAGGACGCTCGGACGTTCACCACGGTGAGGTGGACCCAGCGCGGGTTCCGGCGCTCGCCCGGGTCGACGCCGTCCGGGACGACCATGCGTAACCTCATGGGCCAGGTCGACGGCACCCGCAACCCCTCACCCGAGACCGAGGCTGCCCTGATCTGGCACGCCGAGGGACCGGCATGGCTCACCGGCGGGACCTCGATGGTCATCCGGCGCATCGCGATGGACCTGGACACGTGGGACGCCGTGGACCGGACCGGAAGAGAGTTCGCCCTGGGCCGCCGCCTGGCGGACGGCTCGCCGCTCACCGGGAGCAGCGAGCAGGACGTGCCCGACCTCGATGCGGTCGACGCGCTGGGGTTCCCGGTGATCGACACTGCCGCACACATCCGCCGCGCGCGCTCCGACGCCCCCTCCGAGCGCTTCCTTCGGCGCCCGTACAGCTACGACGACCCGCCTCCGCCCGGCGTCCTGTCACGCTCCGGGCTCGTGTTCGTGACGTTCCAGCGCGACCCCGTCGTCCAGTTCGTGCCGATCCAGCGGCGACTCGACGAGGCCGACCTGCTCAACAGGTGGACCACACCGATCGGTTCCGCGGTCTTCGCCATCCCCGGCGGATTCCGGCCCGGGGAGCACCTCGGCCGACGACTCCTCGGGCCGTGATCGCGACGGTCACTGCTCGACATCAGCGGCGTACACGTCGGGCGTCCCGTCGGCGTCGCTGTCCCTCTGCTCGTCCTCGGAGATCCGGCGGTAGGTGCGATTGCGAAGTCGCAGGATTCCGGTGGCGAGGAGAGCGGCCGTCAACGAGCCGAGGACGACCGCGACCTTGACGTGGTCGTCCCGCGCGCTCCCCGCCCCGAACGCGAGCTCCCCGACCAGGAGCGACACGGTGAACCCGACCCCGGCGAGGACCGCGAGCCCCAGGACGTCCACCCACGCCAGTCCCTCGGCGAGCTCCGCTCGCGTGAACCGCGCCACGAGCCACGTCGCACCCAGGACACCGATCGGCTTGCCGATCATGAGACCGACGGCGACCCCGACAACCACGGGATCGAGCGCCGCGGACGAGAGTCCGCTCCATCCGCCCACCGACACACCCGCCGAGAGAAGGGCGAAGACCGGCACGGCGACGCCCGCGGACAGTGGCCGGAACCGGTGCTCGAAGTGCTCGGCCAGCCCGGGCCCGGCGTCGGGCCCGCCCGCCGCATCGCTGCGAACCACGGGCACGGCAAACCCGAGCAGGACCCCGGCGACCGTTGCGTGCACGCCCGACGCATGGACGAGGCCCCACACCGTCATCGCGAGCGGCAGAAGCAGCCACCACGCCCTCACCCGCCGCTGGACCAGGAACGTGAACACCGCGAACGGGACGATCGCGACGAGCAGCGGGGTGACCATGAGGTCCGCGGTGTAGAAGATCGCGATGATCGTGATCGCGATCAGGTCGTCGACGACGGCGAGCGTGAGCAGGAAGGTCCGCAGCGCCGGTGGCAGGTGACGCCCGACCACGGCGAGCACCGCGAGGGCGAAGGCGATGTCGGTCGCGGTCGGGACCGCCCAGCCGTGGACCTGCCCGGTCGCCGTCGTCGCGTTGATCACGGCGTACAGGACGGCGGGCACGAGGACCCCGCCGAGGGCCGCCGCGACAGGGACAGCCGCACGCCGTGGGTCGCGCAGGTCCCCCGCGACGAACTCGCGCTTGAGCTCAAGTCCCGCGACGAAGAAGAAGATCGCGAGCAGACCGTCCGACGCCCATGCCGCAGCACTGAGCTCAAGGTGGAGCGCGGCCGGTCCGAACGTGACGGCGCGGAGACTTGCGTACGCGCCCGACCACGGAGAGTTCGACCAGACCAGCGCGATCACCGCGCCCGCCATCAGCAGCGCGCCACCGATGGTCTCCTGCCGGAGGATGTCGGCGACGCGGAGGCACTCGGGCCACGAGCCGCGCGAGAGCAGCCGCGGAAAGCGACGAGACGACTCAACCATGGTGAGCTCCAGGTCGTGGGGTCGGATCGGACGTTGCCGACCAGACTTCCCGGCGCACCGTGAATCAGCCTACGCGGTCGCGGGTCGCGCCCACCGACAACGAGACCCCGGGACGGACAACGTCCCGGGGCCCGTCTCGGTCGGTCGGGTCAGTCCTTCTCGCGGACCACCGTGCCGAGCTCCTCGCCGATCTTGTGCACGAGGATCGAGTTCGTCGTACCCGCTTGGCCGACCGGGGCGCCGGAGACGACGACGACCAGGTCGCCCTCCTCCGCAAGCCCGTTCGCCCGGAGCGTCGCGTCGACCTGTGCCACCATCGCGTCGGTGTTCGGGACCGCCGGCACCTGGTAGCTCTGCACGCCCCAGCTCAGCGAGAGCACCGAGCGCACCGAGGCGATCGGGGTGAACGCCAGCAACGGGATGGCCGACCGCAACCGGGACATCCGCCGCGCCGAGTCGCCGGTCTGGGTGAACGTGACGAGGTACTTCACGTCCAACGTCTCGCCGACCTCGGCCGCCGCCCGCGTGATCGCGCCACCGCGGGTCTGCGGCGAGGAACCGAGGGGTGCCATGCGCTCACGGCCGAGCTCCTCGGTGTTCTCGATGATCCGAGCCATCGTCCGGACGGCCTCGATCGGGTACTCGCCGACGCTCGTCTCACCCGAGAGCATCACCGCGTCCGCACCGTCGAGCACCGCGTTGGCGCAGTCCGACGCCTCCGCGCGCGTCGGGCGCGGCGCCGAGATCATGGACTCGAGAACCTGCGTGGCCACGATGACCGGCTTGGCGCTCCGACGGGCGAGCTCGACCGCGCGCTTCTGGACGAGCGGGACCTGCTCGAGCGGCATCTCGACGCCGAGGTCTCCGCGGGCGACCATGATGCCGTCGAACGCGTCGATGATCTCGGCCAGGTTCTCGACCGCCTGCGGCTTCTCGATCTTGGCGATCACCGGAAGGACACGACCCTCTTCCTCCATGATGCGACGGACGTCGTCGTAGTCCGACGCATTCCGCACGAAGGACAACGCGATCAGGTCGGCACCGACGCTCAGCGCCCAGCGGAGGTCGGCCTCGTCCTTGTCGGACATCGCCGGGACGGAGACCGCGACCCCCGGAAGGTTGAGTCCCTTGTTGTTCGAGACCGGGCCCGCGACCTCGACCCTGGTCACGACCCGGGGGCCGTCGACCTCGATGATCCGGACCTGCACGCGGCCGTCGTCGATGAGGATCGGATCGCCCACCCGCGCGTCCGCCGGCAGACCCTTGTGGGTCGTGGAGGCGATCTCCTTGGTGCCCGGCACGTCTTCGGTCGTGATCGTGAAGATGTCGCCCTCGGCGAGCTCGACCTTCCCGTCGACGAAGCGACCCAGGCGGATCTTCGGGCCCTGGAGGTCGACGAGCACGGCCACCGACCGGCCGGAGGCGCTCGCGGCGGCCCGCACGTTGTTGTAGACCCGCTCGTGGACCTCGGTATCACCGTGGCTGCGGTTCAGCCGCGCCACGTCCATCCCCGCGTCGACCAGGGCCTGGATCTGCTCGGCGGACTCGGTGACCGGTCCGATGGTGCATACAATCTTCGCTCTGCGCATGGAATGAAGCCTAGGCCTTTCGTGGAGTTCGAGTTCCGGGTCCTCGGTCCTGAGGCGCTCGACGGCGCTCAGGTATAGGGGTCGTGGGGTGCGTCCGTTCAGGGGCGGAGCGCCACCGTCGCGGCCGTGACGGGTGCCGGTAGCTCGCTGCCGCCGGACAGGTAGGTGTCGACCGCCGCGGCCGCGGCGCGACCTTCGGCGATGGCCCAGACGATCAGCGACTGACCGCGACCGGCATCGCCCGCGACGAACACGCCCGGGACCGCGGTCGCGAATCCCTCGCTCCGCGCGATCAGGCCGCGGGTCGTGATCTCGACGTCGGTCTGCTCGGACAGGGCCTCGGTCTCCGGGCCGGTGAAGCCCATCGCGATCAGGATGAGGTCGGCCGGGATGTCCCGTTCGGTGCCCGACTCGGGGACCCGCCGACCGTCCGGCAGGTACTCCGTCGTCGCCACCCGCAGGTGGCGGACGTGACCGTCCTCGTCGCCGAGGAAGGCGACCGTCGATGCGAGGAAGTCGCGTTCCCCGCCCTCCTCGTGCGAGCTCGAGACCTCGAAGACGACCGGGTCCATCGGCCAGGGCTGGCCGGCAGGACGGTCCGCGGGCGGCCTTCTCCCGATCGCGAGAGTCGTGACCGAGGCCGCCTGCTGGCGAAGCGCCGTGCCGAGGCAGTCTGACCCGGTGTCCCCGCCGCCGATGATGACGACGTGCTTGCCGGTCGCCGTGATCTGGGCCGGGACCTCGACCCCGGCCGCGGCCGCGTTCGCCTGGTGCAGGAACTCCATCGCGACGTGGATGCCGTCGAGCTCGCGACCCGGGAGCGACAGCTCGCGAGGGACCGTCGCACCCGTCGCGATCACGACGGCGTCGAACCGCGCACGCAGCTGCTGCCAGGTGATGTCTCGGCCGACCTCGACACCCGGCCTGAACCGCGTACCTTCGGCCTCCATCTGGGCGATGCGGCGATCGACGTGGTGCTTCTCGAGCTTGAAGTCCGGCACGCCGTACCGAAGGAGACCACCGATCGCGTCGTCCCGCTCGTACACCGCGACGGTGTGGCCCACCCGGGTGAGCTGTTGCGCGGCCGCAAGCCCTGCGGGCCCCGACCCGACCACGGCGACCGTCGACCCCGTCAGTCGCTGCGGCACCTGCGGCACGACGAGCCCTCGCGCGAACGCCTCGTCGATGATCGCGACCTCGACGCTCTTGATCGTCACGGGCGGCTGGTTGATCCCGAGGACGCACGACGACTCGCACGGGGCGGGGCAGATGCGGCCGGTGAACTCGGGGAAGTTGTTCGTCGCATGCAGACGCTCGATCGCGTCCTCCCACTGGCCCCGACGGACGAGGTCGTTCCACTCGGGAATCAGGTTCCCGAGCGGACAGCCGTTGTGGCAGAACGGGATCCCGCAGTCCATGCACCGGGTCGCCTGCCGACCGAGGAGCTGCTGGTCGTCCGGGTTGCCGGCGCGGTACTCGTGCACCTCGCGCCAGTCCATCAGTCGGACGGGCACGGGTCGGTCCGCCGGCAGCTCGCGGCTGCGGTACCGCAGGAACCCGCGGGGATCAGCCACGGGCCACCGCCAGGATCTGGTCCCATGCCCCCGGTGTCGCCGGATCCACACCGTCGGCCTTCGCCTGGTCGAGCGCGAGCGTCATCCGCGCGTACTCGAGCGGCAGCACCCGGGTGAACCGCGCGCGCACCGCCGCCTCGTCGGCGAGCAGCTCGCCGGCGCGCGGCGATCCCGTCTCGTCGCGGTGGCGTGCGAGCAGAGCCATCACGATCGCGGTGTCGACGTCGTCGAGCGGGGTGATGCTGAGCTCGCCGTTGGCGACCGCCGAGGCGTTCAGCGCGCTCGCCCGCAGGTCGAGGACGTAGGCGGTCCCTCCCGACATCCCGGCGGCGAAGTTGCGGCCGGTCGACCCGATGATGACGACGGTGCCTCCGGTCATGTACTCGCAGGCGTGGTCCCCGACCCCCTCGACCACGAGCGTCGCGCCGGAGTTCCGCACCGCGAACCGCTCACCGACGGTGCCCCGCAGGAAGATCTCGCCGGACGTCGCACCGTAGCCGATCACGTTGCCGGCGATCACGTCCCGGTCTCCCACGAGCACGGCGCTCCGATCGGGGCGCACCGCGATCGTGCCACCGGACAGACCCTTGCCGACGTAGTCGTTCGCGTCGCCGAAGAGCCGCAGCGTGATCCCCTGCGGCAGGAATGCACCGAAGGACTGACCGGCCGAACCGTTCAGCGTGACGTCGATCGTGCCGGCAGCCAGGCCGTCGTTCCCGTACCGCAACGCGACCTCGTGGCCGAGCATCGTCCCGACCGTGCGGTTCACGTTGCGGATCGGCAGCTCGATCCGCACCGGCTCGCGCCGCTCGAGAGCGTCCTCGGCCAGGGCGATCAGCCGGTTGTCCAGCGCCTTGGCGAGGCCGTGGTCCTGGGACGTCGTGTGATGCAGCGCTGCCCCGGGGCCGGACTGCGGCGGTGACAGCACCGGTTCGAGATCGAGACCGTCGGCCTTCCAGTGGTGCACCGCGGCCCGGGTGTCGAGGACCTGCACCTGACCCACCGCCTCCTCGAGGCTGCGGAAGCCGAGCTCGGCCAGCAGCTCACGGACCTCCTGGGCGATGAACTCGAAGAACGTCACGACGAACTCGGGCTTCCCGGAGAATCGCGCACGCAGCTCGGGGTTCTGGGTGGCGACACCGACCGGACAGGTGTCGAGGTGGCACACCCGCATCATCACGCAGCCCGACACGACGAGCGGCGCGGTCGCGAAGCCGAACTCCTCGGCCCCGAGCAGTGCCGCGACCACGACGTCACGCCCGGTCTTCAGCTGGCCGTCGACCTGGACAACGATCCGCTCGCGCAGCCCGTTGAGGACGAGCGTCTGCTGCGTGTCCGCCAGGCCGATCTCCCAGGGGCCGCCGGCGTGCTTGAGCGAGGTCAGCGGGCTGGCGCCCGTGCCGCCGTCGTGACCGGAGATGAGGACCACGTCGGCGTGTGCCTTCGACACCCCCGTGGCGACGGTCCCGACCCCGACCTGGCTCACGAGCTTGACGTGGACCCGCGCCGACGGGTTCGCGTTCTTGAGGTCGTGGATGAGCTGGGCGAGGTCCTCGATCGAGTAGATGTCGTGGTGAGGCGGAGGGGAGATCAGCCCGACGCCAGGCGTCGAGTGCCGGGTCGCGGCGATCCGTGGCGACACCTTGTGACCGGGGAGCTGCCCACCCTCCCCTGGCTTCGCCCCCTGCGCCATCTTGATCTGCAGGTCGTCGGCATGCGTCAGGTAGTCCGCGGTCACGCCGAAGCGACCCGAGGCCACCTGCTTGATCGCGCTGCGGCGCTCGGGGTCACGGAGCCGGTCCGGCTCCTCGCCGCCCTCACCGGTGTTCGACTTGCCGCCGAGGCGGTTCATCGCGATCGCGAGCGTCTCGTGCGCCTCGGGCGAGATCGAGCCGAAGGACATCGCCCCGGTGCTGAACCGCTTGACGATCTCGCTGATGGGCTCGACCTCGTCGATCGGCACCGACGGGCGCACGCCCTCCTTGAACCTCAGCAGGCCGCGCAGCGTCATGAGGCGCGACGACTGGTCGTTGACGCGCTGCGTGTACGAGCGGAACACGTCGAACTGGCGGGTCCGGGTCGAGTGCTGCAGCCGGAACACGGTCTCCGGGTCGAAGAGGTGGTCCTCGCCGTCCCGGCGCCACTGGTACTCGCCGCCCACGGCGAGGCGCTGATGCGCCCGTCGGTTGCCGCTCGCCGGGTAGGCGTCGGCGTGCCTCGCCGACACCTCGGCCGCGATGACGTCGAGCCCGATGCCGCCGAGCCGGCTCGTGACCCCGGTGAAGTAGCGGTCGACGAGCGCCTCGGAGAGCCCGATCGCCTCGAACACCTGGGCGCCACGGTACGACGCGATCGTCGAGATGCCCATCTTGCTCATGACCTTCAGCACGCCCTTGCCGAGGGCCTTGATCAGGTTCGCGACGGCCTTCTCGGGCCCGACGGGCAGGTAGCCGGAGATGGCGAGGTCCTCGACGGACTCCATGGCCAGGTACGGGTTGACGGCGGCGGCGCCGAAGCCGATGAGGAGCGCGACGTGGTGCACCTCGCGCACGTCGCCGGCCTCGACGACGAGCGACACCCGGGTCCTGGTGTGCCGGCGCAGCAGGTGGTGGTGAACGGCGCTCGAGAGCAGCAACGACGGGATCGGTGCGAGGTCGGCGTCGGAGTCACGGTCGGACAGGACGATGAAGCTCACGCCCTCCTCGACCGCCTGGTCGACCTCGGCGAAGATCTTCTCGAGTCGCGCCTGGAGCGCCTGCCCGCCGCCCTCGGCGCGGTACAGCCCCCGGACCGTGACGGAACGGAAGATGCCGGCGAGTGCCGGGTCCCGGTCGATTCGCACGATCTTCGCAAGCTCGTCGTTGTCGATCACCGGGAACGGCAGGATGAGCTTGCGGGCGTGCTCGGGCGTGTCCTCGAGGAGGTTCGGCTCGGGGCCGATCGCACCGCCGATCGAGGTGACGAGCTCCTCGCGGATCGCGTCCAGAGGCGGGTTGGTGACCTGCGCGAACAGCTGGGTGAAGTAGTCGAAGAGCAGGCGCGGTCGGCTCGACAGCACCGCGAGCGGCGTGTCCGAGCCCATCGCCCCCAGCGGCTCGGTCCCGGTCGAGGCGAGCGGCTGGAGGATGACGCGGAGCTCCTCCTCCGTGTACCCGAAGGCGCGCTGGCGCCGCCGCACCGACGCGGTCGAGTGCGCGACGTGCTCACGCTCGGGAAGCTGCTCGAGGTGGACCGAGCGCTCGGCCACCCACTGCGCGTACGGACGCTGGGACGCCAGCTGCGACTTGATCTCGTCGTCCTCGACGATCCGCCCCTGAGCGGTGTCGACGAGGAACATGCGGCCGGGCTCGAGGCGCCCCTTGCGGACGACCGTCGACGGGTCGAGGTCGAGCACGCCCGCCTCCGACGCGAGCACCACGAGACCGTCCTCGGTCACCCAGTACCGGCCGGGGCGCAGGCCGTTGCGGTCGAGGACCGCTCCGATCAGCGAACCGTCCGTGAAGGCCAGCGCGGCCGGACCGTCCCACGGCTCCATCAGTGTCGAGTGGTACTCGTAGAACGCCCGACGTGCCGGGTCCATCTCGGTGTGGTTCTCCCACGCCTCGGGGATCATCATCAGCACGGCGTGCGGCAACGACCGGCCCGCGAGGTGGAGCAGCTCGAGGACCTCGTCGAAGCTCGCCGAGTCGCTGGACTCGCTCGAGCACACGGGCAGCAGCGGGGTCAGGTCGCCGAGCATCTCGCTCGCCAGCGTGCCCTGCCGCGCCGCGAGCCAGTTCCGGTTGCCACGAACCGTGTTGATCTCGCCGTTGTGCGCGATCAGCCGGAACGGCTGGGCAAGCGGCCACGAGGGGAACGTGTTCGTCGAGAAACGTGAGTGCACGAGGGCGAGCTCGCTCGCGTAGCGCGCGTCGGACAGGTCGGGGAAGAACGGCTCGAGCTGCGCCGTCGTGAGCATGCCCTTGTAGGTGAGGGTCCGGGCGGAGAGCGAGGCGAAGTACACGCCGAGCTCGTGCTCCGCGCGCTTGCGGAGCCGGAACGCCCGGCGGTCGAGCTCGATGCCGGACAGCGCACGCGACGGGTCGGCGACCACGAGGTGTCGGAACGCCGGCATCGCGGCGCGGGCGGTCGGACCGACGAGATCCACCGTGACGGGGACGTCACGCCACGCAAGGACCTCGAGCTTCTCCTCGGTCGCGATCGCCTCGATGGCGGCGACGGCGTCGCGCTGCGCATCCGCGTCGATCGGGAGGAACCCCAGACCGATCGCGTAGGCACCGGCCGGCGGGAGCTCGGCGTCGACCACGTCGCGGAGGAAGGCGTCGGGGATCTGCGTGAGGATGCCGGCCCCGTCACCGCTGTCCGGCTCCGACCCCACGGCACCACGGTGGTCGAGGTTGAGGAGCGCGGTCAGTCCCGCGTCGACGATGTCCCGACCCGGAGTCCCCCGCAGGGTGGCGACGAACGCGACACCGCAGGCGTCGTGCTCGAACGCGGGATCGTAGAGACCCGTCGGCGAACTGACCCCGGGCACGACCGACCGCTGCAACGACGAGGGCATCGACACCGTCCTCTATGACCCCGGCGCACGACCGGGATACGACGAGACTTCAGGGAGTTGCGGGACGTCATTGGCCCAGGCGTCACGCACGATACCCCGGGTTCGGACGTCCCGGCATCGACGCAACGACGTGAGGAGGGGTCCCGACCGCTTCACGCGGGCGACCGGTCCCGGTGATCCGCAGGCCCCGGG
>JAJYCD010000146.1 GCA_021778635.1 Actinomycetes bacterium | reverse complement strand
GTCACGGGAGGCCTCTCGCGGCGTGAGTGGTGGTACGCGATGGAGATGCACGGCGGTGTGCGAAGGGCGGTGCGCGACAGCGCACAACGGTTGCTAACTGCAACCATCGGTCAGAGTATTCCCGGCCACCGACATCTCCTCGGCCGATTTTCCACGGCCCAAGGATGAACGGGGATCCGGGGTCCTCCCGGTCGACGGTGTGGACCGGTTGCGTCCCCGCCGCGTCGGGCGACATGTCCCGCCGTTGGGGGTCGTCGTGGCCCCTCCCTCATCCACGGGTGTCAATGACGGCGACTCCATCGGCGCTGCTGGCCCCACCGCGCAGGTGGCGCTATGCGACGTCTCCCACTGGCGCAGACCCAGGCGCCAGGGCGTCCCTCGGTTGACCGAGTACGCGCTGCATCAGCGCGACCCTAGGAGCCGGCAATCGTGCTGAGCAGCGCGCAGGCGCGGGTTATCGCGTGCTGATCTTCGGGGCTGAGTGCTTGCAGTCGCCCGTCGAGCCAGGTGTTGCGTTGGGCGCGGGTGGCGAGGGCGAGGTCGGCGCCTTCGGGAGTGGTGCTGATCAGCACCTTCCGGCGGTCGTTCGGATCGGGAGTGCGAATCGCATAGCCGGCCGAGGTGAGCCGGTTCACGCTCTGGCTCATCGAGGCGGGGGCGACGTGCGCGTCTTCGCTGAGCTGGGTCAGGGTTCGCGGGCCCTGCTTGTGCAGCCAGGTCAGGACGTCGAGCGCGGTGTCTCCGAGGGTGCCTTCGGGCCGTTCGCTGCGGAAGCGGCGGTAGAGCAGCCCCACCGCCGATCGCACCTGGCCGCCGAGGCCGGCCTCTTCCGTCGTTCCGAGGTGTTCGCGGCTTGCCTCCGTCTCCATGGTTCGTTAGTGTACCTAAAAGTCAGTCCTTAGTATACCTAAGCACTGAGGAAGCCAGATCGCTGACCCGTCTTCATCGGAGCTCGCCATGACGTCCCCCCAACCCGCTGACCAATCGACCATCAGGGGCAAGCCGTTCTCGTGGCGGTTCACGACCCCGCTGTTCATCGGGTCCGCGCTGAACCCGATCAACAGCTCCATGATCGCCACCGCGCTCGTGCCGATCGCGACCGGTCTGCACGTCTCGATCGGGCAGACCGCCGCCCTGGTCACTGCCCTGTACCTGGCCAGCGCGATCGCCCAGCCCACGGCAGGCAAGGTCGCCGAGGTCTTCGGCGCCCGCCGGGTCTTCCTCGTCGGAATCGCCCTCGTGCTGCTCGGCGGGGTCGTCGGCGGGGTGGCGTACAGCCTCACGATGCTGCTGATCGCCCGGGTGCTGATCGGGTTGGGCACCTCGTGCGCCTATCCGACGGCGATGATGCTCATCCAGCGCCGCGCCACAGCAGCCGGGATGGAGAAGCCGCCCGGCGGCGTGCTCGGCGGTCTGCAGATCGCCGGCATCGCCACCGCAGCTCTCGGCCTGCCGATAGGCGGAGTCCTCGTCGACGGTGCCGGATGGCACTGGGTGTTCCTCGTCAACATCCCCGTGGCACTGATCGCCCTGGCCGCGGCACTGACCTGGATCCCACCCGACCCCCCGCAACAGGCACCGAAGAACGGCCGCGGGGTCATCTCCCACATCGACCTGACCGGCATCATCGGCTTCGCCCTGGCGATGACCGCACTGCTCGCCTTCCTGTTCTCGATCTCGCAACCGAGGTGGGGGATGCTGGCCGCAGCCGTGGTCCTGTTCGTCGCCCTGACCGGGTGGGAGCTGCGTGCCGCGTACCCGTTCCTCGATGTGCGGCTGATGGTGCGCAACGGGCCGTTGACCCGGACGTATCTGCGCTTCGCCCTCGTCGGCCTGTGCGTGTACGTCGTCCTGTACGGCATCACCCAATGGCTGGAGGCGGGTCGGGGGATGTCCGCGCTCGGCGCCGGACTGCTCCTGCTGCCGATGAGCGTGATCTCCGGCGTCGTCGTCGCCCCGCTCTCCAGACGCAACCTCGTCCGTGGGCCCGTCATCGCCGCCGCCCTGGCGAGCCTCGCGGGGTCCGTCGGCGTCCTGCTCCTGACCTCGCGCGCGAGCATCGTCTTGATCGTGGCTATCACCCTGGTCTTCGGCGTCGCGCTCGGCACCGCCGCCAGCGGAAACCAGATCGCCCTGTACACCCAAGCCCCACCCGAGCAGCTCGGCGTCGCATCCGGACTGTTCCGCACCTTCGGCTACGTCGGGTCCATCGCCTCCTCCGCCATCACCGGCATCATCTTCCACACCGGCGTCAGCGACGGCAGCCTCCACCTCATCGCCCTGATCATGATCGGCGTCAGCATCACCGCCGTGACCCTGTCAGTCCTCGACCGCACACTCCGCAACCCCGGCCGCCCCACCCAGCCATCGAGGTAAGGAACCACGATCATGCTCGTCAACCCTCTGGGTCACGCACTGCGCAATCGACACGCTGGGCACCACACGCTCGTCTGGGCCCGCCCTGACCTGCAAGCACCCGAGACCTTCACCCTCACGAGCCCCGCCTTCGACCACGGCACCCCCATCCCCGAACGCCACCGCGGCCGAGTCTTCGGCGCCAACATCTCACCCGCCCTCGCCTGGACACCACCACCGGCCCACACCGCGGAACTCGTCCTCATCGTGCAAGACCCCGACGTCCCCTTCGGCAGACCCGCCACCCACGCCCTCACGCTCGGCATCGACCCCTCACTGAGCGGCATTCCCGAGAACGGCCTCACCAACCCCAGCCCGATCCGCGGGCTCACACACGGCAAAGGCGGGCTCGGCCGACGCGGCTGGGCCGGGCCCATGCCCCCGCGCTCGCACGGACCGCATTCGTACGTCTTCCAGCTCTTCGCCCTGGACCACCGACCCGAGCTGCCCGACGCGTTCACCCTGACCGACGTCCTGCACGCCATGACCGAACACGTCATCGCACGCGCCCGACTCGACGGCACCTACGAGATCCGGTAGCCCCTGACCACGGAGTGCCACCCGAACCCTTCCGGCCGTCCTCCCCACCCCGACCCCGCTGAGTCCGAGACCGCCGTCCGCGACGACCAGCTCAGGTCCGCGGTGCCTGGGGTCTGCCCTCCCCGAGGACTCGTCTGCTCAAGACGTGCGTGTCGCACCACACGCAGCCGACGCCCCGGCGGGCACACATGGTGACCGCGACATCCTCGGCAACATCGACGGCCATGGGGGCGAACCTACGGCGCCGGCTCAGCCGGACCACGGGCTCCGCCTGCCGGGACTCGATCAGCCGGACGCTCTCGGCGAAGGCGTCGCAGTCCACGTCGACACCGTGTGAGACCTCCAGTCGGACTGTCCGGTCACGGCTCTCCGGGAGGTGACGCTCGCCCGGCCCGCTGTCGGATCGGGCCCGCTGCGCTCGTCCGGCCGCACGGGCGGGCCGTGCGGCCGCGGGATGCGGCTCCGAAACCCACGCCGCGTTACCGTGTGCTGGTGCCCCGACCGAGCTCCGCAGGCCCGCGCACCGTCGACGTCCCGCACGCTCCCACGCCCCGGCCCCGCGTGCGGGGGCGGCTCCTCGCGGTGACCGCGATCGTGCTCCTCGGCCTCGTTTCCGGCGCGACCGCGGCCTCGGCCCACAACTCGCTCGCCTCGACGGACCCGGCCGACGGCACGACGGTCGCCGTCGCGCCCGCCGCGGTCACCCTGACCTTCGACGAGCCCGCCCAGGCCCTCGGGTCCCAGATCCGCGTCACGGGGCCCGACGGCGCGGTCGTGTCCACCGGTGACGTCGTCCTGAGCGGCTCGACGGTCGCGGAGCACCTGGTCGACGTCCGCCCGGCCGGGACGTACACCGTGGCGTGGCGCATCACGTCGACCGACGGGCACCCCGTCAGCGGCTCCTTCAGCTTCACCGCGACGGGCGCCGCGGGCGCGAGCACCGCGACGGCCCCGGCCACCGCGGATCCTGCCACCGCAGCCCCCACGACGAGCGTCGCCGGCAGCACGGCGTCCGCGTCCCCGTTGCCCTCCGGAACGCTCGTGATCGCGCCGTCGCCCACCCCCTCGGGCTCCACCGGCGCGAGCACCGGGATCAGCCCGGGTCTCGTCGCCGGCTTCGTGATCCTGGTCGCCGGAGCCGGCGCCGCTGCCCTCCTCGTCGCGCGCCGCCGCGGGCGGTGACCGGACGCCCTCCGACGCGGCTGCCGTCGCGCCGGGGGAGGCTCATGGGTGCCTACGCTTACCGGATGCGCGCGTTGTCCACCCCTGCCCGGGTCGCCGTCCTCCCGACGGTCGGCCTGCTCACGGTCGTCGTCGCGCTCACGGTGACCGGGGCCGCGCTGCCGACCACGCTCCTCGACAGCGGGCCCGTCGTCCGGTGGGGCCTGCCGATCGCGGAGGTGTTCCGTGAGCTCGCCGGTGCGGTGACGCTCGGCGCGCTGGTCCTGGCCGCGGGTGTGCTCCCCCGTGCGGCGGGGGCCGTTCGCGGTGCGCGCGCGCCGCGGGACGTCGCCGACGGGCATGCCTTCTCGTTGAGCCTGCGCATCGCCGGCTATGCGGGGACCGTATGGGCGCTGATCTCCGCCGTGCACCTGGTGCTCACCTACGCGAACGTGGCGGGCACCCCGGTCGGCTCGGCCGGGTTCGGTCAGCAGCTCGGCCTGTTCGTGACCCAGCTCGGCCTGGGTGAGGTGCTCCTCTCGGTGACCGTGATCGCGGCGCTGACCGGTACGGTCGCGCTGCTGGTGACCTCCGCATCGGGTGCGGCGTGGTTGGCGGTGCTCGTCCTGGCGGCCCTCGCGCTGCAGTCTGAGACCGGGCACTCGGCGGCCGCAGGCGACACCCACGAGCTGGCGATCTCGTCGCTGTTCCTGCACCTGGTCGGCGCGGGGGTGTGGATCGGTGCGCTCGCGGTCCTGGCGATGCTGGCCGGGCGTCTCGGCGCGGACCTCGGACCGGCGGTCGCCCGCTACTCCGTGATCGCCGGCTGGTGCTTCCCCGCGGTCGCCGTCTCCGGAGTCGTCAACGCGGCGATCCGGGTCGGCGGCTGGGACGGGCTCGCCACCCGGTACGGCGCGCTCATCCTCGCGAAGGTCGGCATCTTCCTGGTGCTGGGCGGTCTCGGGT
>JAJYCD010000003.1 GCA_021778635.1 Actinomycetes bacterium | reverse complement strand
ACCAGGGTCGAATCGGCGAGATCCTCGTGCATCGTTCGTGCCGTCTCGACCGGCGTCACGACGTCCTCGTCGCCGACCAGCACGACCGACGGTCCGCCGTATCGCCTGAGGACTCCCGACCGGTCCGGTCTCGCCGCCATCGCCCGCTGGGACCACGCGATCCCGGCGGGTCGCTGATCGTCGATCCACCCCGCGAGCCGCTCGACGAGATCTGCTCGAGCGGCGCGACTGCTCTCACCGAGCAGCGTGGTCGCCATCGGTCGGACGGCGTCGACGCCGCCCTCGCGGATGACGGCGTCGGCCACCCTGAGCCGATTCGTCGCGACGTCCACGGCGTCCGCGCCCGATCGGGTGTCGAGAAGGGCGAGTCCGCGGACGAGCTCGGGATGACGGTCGACGATCGCCATCGCCACGTACCCGCCCATCGACAGGCCCGCGATGATCGCACTCTCCACGCCGCGCCGCTGCAGAGTCAGCCAGACGGCGTCCGCGCTGGTCTCGAGCGCCGGAGCGGATGCCGACCTGACGCCAGCCTCATTCAGGCGGTCGGCGACCGCCGCACCCGCGATCGACGCCCCGAGCCCCGGAAGGTCGATCGCGAGCACCTCCCGGCCGCCGGGGAGTCGCGCAGCGACCCCGGACCACATCCGGCTGTCGAACGGGAACCCGTGCAGCAGGACGATCGGGACGGAGGCAGCTCGGCCGTCCCCGGAGCGGAGCTCATGAACCGCGAGCAGGTCATCGGTGGTCATGGTGGTCCTTCCAGCGAGCCGCGACGCTCGGTGCGTCGTGACGTTCGGTGCGGTCGTCGTCCACGGCGGGCCGCCGCTCAGCGGCTCACGTCCTCCGCGTCGCTGACGGCGACCGGGCCGTCCCAGGTGACCGGGAGCGGAACCGGGACGTCGGGGCGCACGTGCGCCACGATCTCGTCGAGCACGCGTCGCACCGCCGCCTCCCCGACCCACAGATGCTTGGCGCCGTCGACGCCGATCACCTCCGACTGCCGCACCTGGGCGAACCTCGCGCGCGCCTCGGCCGGCCGGAGGTAGTCGTCGAGCTCCGGGACGAGGGCCACGAGCGGCTTCCCGAACGTGTCCCATGCGGCCAGGTCGGCGTCACCGGCGCGGCGCAGCGGCGGCGAGAGCAGGATCGCCCCGTCGACAGCAGGATCGCGCCCGTACTGCAGAGCGAGCTCGGTCCCGAAGGACCAGCCGACGAGCCACCGGTGCGGAAGATCGTGGAACTCCGCGAACTCGATGGCCGCGGCGACGTCGAACCGCTCGCCGTCACCCGCGTCGAACGTCCCCTCGCTCGTGCCGCGCGGGCTCGACGTACCCCTCGTGTTGAAGCGGAGCACCGCGAGGTCGGCGAGCGCCGGAAGTCTCCAGGCCGCCTTCCGGAGGACATGCGAGTCCATGTAGCCACCGTGGGTCGGCAGCGGGTGCAGCGTGAGCAGCGTCGCGACGGGTGGACGGTCCGCGGGGAGCGCCAGCTCGCCCACCAGGGTCAGACCGTCCGCGGTGTGCAACGAGATGTCGGTGCGGCGTGCGGGCAGGATGGTCATCGACCGGATCTCGGCGGGAGAGGTGCTCACCGTCCGAGCCTAGCGACGCCGCCGACCGTGGGGCCCGCGGTGCCCGTCTCCGTCGTCACCGACGCCGGGCCCGCGCCTCCCAGCATGCCGCGTGCCAGTGCCGACGGTCCTCGAGGGCGGCCACCGGTCCGAGGAGGCCGTCAGCCTGCCACGCGACCACGTGCGCCAGGCCAGCGGCGATCACCTGACGACACCCCGGGCACGCGTACGTCTTCTCCGACCCCCGGACGCGCTGCACGGTCCACTCACCGTCGGGTGCGCTCTCGCTACGACGGCCTCCGAGCGCACGGTCGAGGTCGAGCGGCGGTGGCGGTCCGGTCTGCCGTCGACGGGAGGGTCTCTTGCTGGGCATGGTCAGCATTCTCTCCCGGCCTGCGACGGACCCGCGGTGCGGGCGACGCGCGTGCGCGCCCCGCCCGCCCGTGTCCTCACTCGAGGGTTGCCGCGATCTCCACCGTCGGGACGCTCCCGGTCCGCACGAGCTCGCGGTACCAGTAGGCCGAGTCCTTCCACGTCCGCTCGAGCGTCTCGTAGTCGACCCGCACGATGCCGAAGCGCCGCTCGAAGCCCCACGCCCACTCGAAGTTGTCGAGCAGCGACCAGACGAAGTAGCCGCGCACGTCGACTCCGGCCTCGATCGCCTCGCCCACGGCGTCGATGTGGTCGTGCAGATAGGTGACTCGCTGGACGTCGTGCACCCGGCCGTCGGCGCTCACCTCGTCCGCGAACGCGGCGCCGTTCTCCGTGATGACGAGAGGCTGGTCGGGGTAGGTCTTGTGCAGCGACAGCAGCAGGTCCACGAGGCCCTCGGGGTCGATGTTCCAGCCCATCGCGGTGTAGGGCCCGGGCACCTGGACGAACTCGAGGTCGTCGGCGCCGACCCACGGTGAACCGGCCGAGACCTTGTGCCCGTCAGCCTGCTGGCGCGGGCCCTCTCCGCTGTAGCGCCGGACCTTCTGGGTCGCGTAGTAGTTCACGCCGAGCACGTCGATCGGGATGCTGATCGCGTCGAGGTCACCGTCCTGGACGAAGGACCAGTCGGTCAGGTGTGCGGTGTCCGCCAGCAGGTCCGCGGGGTAGTAGCCATCCAGCAGCGGGTTCAGGAACGCCCTGTTCGCGACGGCGTCGGCGCGGCGGACCTGGTCGACGTCGGCCTCGGATGTCGGGTCTTCGGGGTACATCACGTGCAGGTTCAACGTGATCGAGACGGGGGTCTGCTCGCCGAGCTCGGCGCGGACCGCGGTTCCGGCGAGCCCGTGTCCGAGATTCAGGTGGTGCACGGCCGCCAACGACGCGGCGGCATCGACCCGACCGGGGGCGTGGACTCCGCTCGCATATCCGAGGTAGGCCGAGCACCACGGTTCGTTGAGCGTGGTCCAGAGCGAGACGCGATCGCCGAGAGCGCGCGCCATCACCGCGGCGTACTCCGCGAACCGGAACGCGGTCTCGCGGGCGGGCCACCCCCCCGCGTCTTCGAGAGCCTGCGGCAGGTCCCAGTGGTAGAGCGTGGCGACCGGTGCGATGCCCGCGGCCAGCAGGTCGTCGACGAGACGGGAGTAGAAGTCCACGCCCTTCTGGTTGACCGCGCCGGACCCGGTCGGCTGGATCCTGGGCCACGCGACCGAGAACCGGTAGGCCTGCAGCCCGAGCGCCTTCATCGTCGCGACGTCCTCGGCGGAGCGGTGGTAGTGGTCGTCCGCCACCGCACCGGTGTCACCGTTCAGCACCTTCCCCGGTGTCGCCGAGAAGGTGTCCCAGATCGACGGCCCGCGACCGTCCACGTCGACCGCCCCCTCGATCTGGTACGAGGCGGTGGCAGACCCCCAGAGGAAGTCTGCCGGGAACGTGCGGCCGGAGGTGCGAGAGCTCGTCATGCTGCGGATCCTCGTCATCGTCGTCGTGGGAGCGCTCCCGTGCTCGAGGGCGTCGCCTGCGCGTCCGGGATCGAATCGATACGATACCGCGCCCAGCGGCTCACGTCGACCTCGCGCCGGCGACGCCGTTCCGATGCGGTCCACCCGTGGCCGACCCGCGAACCGTGCCCGCGTCAGAACAGACGCGAGCCGACGTCGTCCACCCCGCGCATCGCGTCATAGTCCAGCACGAGACACGCGATGCCACGGTCCTCCGCGAGGACGCGAGCCTGCGGCTTGATCTCCTGTGCGGCGAACACTCCCCGGACGGGTGCCAGGTGAGGGTCACGATTGAGCAGCGCGAGGTACCGCGTCAGCTGTTCGACTCCGTCGATGTCCCCGCGCCGCTTGATCTCCACGGCGACGGTGGTGCCGGCGGCGTCGCGCGCGACGATGTCCACCGGACCGATCGCGGTGGGGAACTCGCGACGGACCAGGGTCGACCCTGCGCCGAGGAGTCCGATCTGGGCAGCGAGCATCTCCTGCAGGTGTGCCTCGACCCCGTCCTTCACGAGGCCCGGATCGGAACCGAGCTCGTGCGCGGAGTCGTGCAGGATGTCGTAGAGCTCGATCTCGAGCCGGTCGTCGCTCTTGGCGTGCTGAACGGTCCACACCTCCCGCACACCGCGGTCACGCGACTCCTCGTCCGGTTCGACGACCCGCAGTGCGCACGGCGGGCTCATCCAGTTCAGGGGCTTGTACGAACCACCGTCGGAGTGCAGCAGCACGCTCCCGTCGGCCTTGACCACGAGCAGACGCGTCGCGAGCGGGAGACGGGCGTTGAGCCGGCCCGTGTAGCGGGCTACGCAGCTCGCGATGACCAGTCGCACGCCGTCCCCTCCTCTCGCTCGTCCGATGGGTGTGTGGTGTCGACCGCGCAACGGCCCTCAGATGACGCGGTCCCCGGATCGCGGCGGTGCCGACTCCAACCACGACATCATCCCCGCGTAGGCGTCGCGAGACATCGCGAGCTCGAACTCGCTCCCCCGATGGCGGCACCGCACCTCGAAGAGATCCGGTCTGCCGACGGCGTCCATCCCCCGTCGGCCGAGGACCACGAGGTCCGACCGGTCCCACACCTGCGCAGGCCGCGGGGAGAGCGACCAGATCCGCCACCAGTCCAGGCGACCGACCCCGTAGTGCGCGACGCCCTGCGACCATGTCGGGGCCTCCGGTCCCGGTGTCGCTCGCACACCGTCCGACCCCTGGGCCAGGATCGGTCGTGCCGCGCAGGCGAAGGACCCCACCCGCCGGTTGAGCGAGTGCACCCGCGTCAGGCCGAGGCCGACGAGCACCGCGAACGCAGAGACCAGGACACCGGCCGAGAACCAGAGGATGGCGTCCTGCACGGTCGACCTCGGCTCAGTGCCTCGAGGCGCCGGTGCCAGGCATGACGACCGCCTCGTCGGCCACCACGGTCACGGTGTCGTCGTCGACCGAGAGGAACCCTCCGGTCACCGTGCCACGGACGACCGGGCCCTCGAGCGGCGTGATCCGCACCTCGCCCGCGCGGAGCACGGCGAGAAGCGGCTCGTGGCCGACCAGGATCCCGATCTCGCCCTCCACGGTCGGCGCAGTCACCATCGTCGCCTGGCCCGACCAGACGCGGCCCTCTGCATCGACAAGCTCAACGTCGAGGTGAGCCACTCGGCCTCCTTGTTCGGGGTGGACGGATCATCGACAGGATCGCGGCGCTCAGATGCCGTACTCCTTCTGGATCCGTGCCCAGTTGCGCTCGAGGTCCTCGAGGCCGCCGATGTTGAAGAACGCCTGCTCGGTGATGTGGTCGAACTCCCCGTCGGCGATCTTCGAGAACGCCTCGATGGTCTCCGAGATCGGGACCGTCGACCCCGGCACGCCCGTGAACTGCTCGGCCATGTAGGTGTTCTGGGAGAGGAACTGCTGGATGCGGCGGGCCCGACCGACGACGGTCTTGTCCTCCTCGGACAGCTCGTCCACACCGAGGATCGCGATGATGTCCTGGAGCTCCTTGTTGCGCTGCAGGATCTGCTTGACGCGCACCGCGGTCTCGTAGTGGTCCTTGCCGACGTAGCGGGGGTCGAGGATGCGCGACGTCGAGGTGAGCGGGTCGACGGCCGGGTAGAGGCCGCGCGAGGCGATCTCGCGGGACAGCTCCGTCGTGGCGTCGAGGTGCGCGAACGTCGTCGCCGGCGCCGGGTCGGTGTAGTCGTCCGCCGGGACGTAGATCGCCTGCAGCGACGTGATGGAGTGGCCACGCGTCGAGGTGATGCGCTCCTGGAGCTGCCCCATCTCGTCGGCGAGGTTCGGCTGGTAGCCGACCGCGGACGGCATCCGGCCGAGCAGCGTCGAGACCTCGGACCCCGCCTGGGTGAACCGGAAGATGTTGTCGATGAACAGCAGGACGTCCTGCTTCTGGACGTCCCGGAAGTACTCGGCCATCGTCAGAGCCGAGAGGGCGACACGCAGACGAGTGCCCGGCGGCTCGTCCATCTGGCCGAAGACGAGGGCGGTCTGCTTGATGACTCCCGACTCGGTCATCTCGTCGATCAGGTCGTTGCCCTCACGCGTCCGCTCACCGACGCCGGCGAACACCGACACGCCGTTGTGGTTGTTCGCGACGCGATAGATCATCTCCTGGATCAGGACGGTCTTGCCGACGCCCGCGCCCCCGAAGAGGCCGATCTTGCCGCCCTCGACGTACGGCGTGAGCAGGTCGATGACCTTGATCCCCGTCTCGAACATGACGGTCTTGGACTCGAGCTGGTCGAAGGCCGGCGGCCGGCGGTGGATCGGCCAGCGCTCGGTGATCTCGATCTTCTCGTCGGGCTTGGCGTTGAGCACCTCGCCGATCACGTTGAACACGTGACCCTTGGTGACGTCGCCCACCGGCACGCTGATTGGGGCGCCGGTGTCGGTCACGATCGCCCCACGCACGAGGCCATCGGTCGGCTTGAGCGCGATCGCCCGGATCATCGAGTCGCCGAGGTGCTGCGCGACCTCGAGGGTCATGCGTGACGTCGACTCGCCCTCACCCTGGGACGAGAGGTCGATCTCGACCGTGAGCGCGTTGTACATCTCCGGGATCGCGTCCGACGGGAACTCGATGTCGACGACCGGTCCGATGACCCGAGCCACGCGGCCGATGCCGCGCCCACGCTCGTGCTCGATGCCGGTCTCTGTGGCGGTGGCAGTCATGAGTCTCTCGCTTCGCTCGACCGGAGCGGTCCCCGGTTGGTCTGTGCGTCGTGCTGGAGGTGTGTCGCCCGACGGGCGGCGGTTGTCACGTCGAGGCGAGCGCGTCGGCACCCGACACGATCTCGCTGATCTCTTGAGTGATCTCGGACTGGCGCGCCTGGTTGGCGAGCCGCGTGTACATGCGGATGAGGTCCTCCGCGTTGTCGGTCGCCGTGTGCATCGCCCGCTGGCGCGCCGCGAGCTCCGACGCCGCCGCCTCGAGGAGGCAGCTGTGGATCCGGGTTCGGATGTAGCGCGGGAGCAGTGCGTCGAGGACATCGTCCGCCGACGGCTCGAACTCGTAGAGCGGCAGGGCCTCGTCACCCGGCGCCGCGACACCTTCGACGATCTCGAGCGGGAGCATCCGGATCACCCGTGGCCGCTGCGTCACCATGTTGACGAACTGCGTGTAGACGACGTGGAGCTCGCCCACACCGCCCGCGTCGGCCGGCGCGAGGAACGCGGCGAGCAGCTCGTCCGAGATCTCCTCCGCGATCGCCGCGGTCGGTGCGTCGGAGCTCCCGGTCCAGGTCCTGACGAGTGGACGTTCACGGAACGTGAAGTAGGAGACCGCCCGCCGTCCCGAGGCGTAGAGCGCGACCTCCTTGCCCTCGGCGACGAGCTTTGCCTCGAGCCGCTCCGCCTCCCGGATCGCGCTCGCGGAGTACGCGCCGGCCATCCCCCGGTCGGAGGTGACGACGAGGATCGCCACCCTGTTCGTGTCGTGACGGTCGGAGGTCAGCGGGTGGTTGACGTTCGCGTGCGTGGCCACGGCCGAGACCGCGCGCGTGATCGCTCGCGCGTACGGTGTCGCCGCGGTCACGTTCGCGCGCGCTCGACCGATGCGCGAGGCCGCGATCAGCTCCATCGCACGGAAGATCTTCTTCAGCGACTGGGTCGACCGGATCCGCTGCCGGAAGACGCGCTGCTGCCCACCCACGCTCAGACCTTCTTCTGCCGGACGATCTGCTCCTGCTCGACCGCGGTCGTCAGCTCGGCGTCGGCGGGACCCTCGAGCGGTGAGCCGTCGCCCTTGAGGAACGTCCCGCGGAACGTCGCGACGCCCTCGGCGAGCGCGGCCTCGGTCTCGTCCTCGAGCTTGCCGGTCTCCCGGATGGTCGAGAGCACCTCGGTGTGACGCCGCAGGTAGTCGAGCAGCTCGGTCTCGAACCGTCGCACGTCCTCGAGCGGGACGTCGTCGAGGTGCCCCTTGGTGCCCGTCCAGATCGACGCGACCTGGTCCTCGACCGGGAAGGGCGAGTACTGCGGCTGCTTGAGCAGCTCCATCAGTCGCGCGCCGCGCGTGAGCTGGGCACGCGAGGCCGCGTCGAGGTCCGAGGCGAACATCGCGAACGCCTCGAGCGAGCGGTACTGCGCGAGGTCGATCTTCAGCGTGCCGGCGACCTTCTTCATCGCCTTGACCTGGGCAGAACCACCGACGCGGGAGACCGAGATGCCGACGTCCACCGCGGGTCGCTGGTCGGCGTTGAACAGGTCCGACTGGAGGAAGATCTGCCCGTCGGTGATCGAGATCACGTTGGTCGGGATGTAGGCCGAGACGTCGTTCGCCTTGGTCTCGATCACCGGCAACCCGGTCATCGACCCCGCACCAAGGGCGTCGGAGAGCTTCGCGCAACGCTCGAGCAGGCGCGAGTGCAGGTAGAAGACGTCACCCGGGTACGCCTCGCGGCCCGGCGGACGACGCAGCAGCAGCGACACGGCCCGGTACGCCTCGGCCTGCTTCGACAGGTCGTCGAAGACGATGAGCACGTGCTTGCCGCTGTACATCCAGTGCTGGCCGATCGCCGAGCCCGTGTACGGCGCGAGGTACTTGAACCCCGCCGGGTCCGAAGCCGGAGCGGCGACGATCGTCGTGTACTCGAGCGCGCCGGCGTCGGCGAGGGCACCGCGCACCGCGGCGATGGTCGAGCCCTTCTGACCGATCGCGACGTAGATGCAGCGGACCTGCTTGGTCGGGTCGCCGGTCTCCCAGCTCGCCTTCTGGTTGATGATCGTGTCGATCGCGATCGCCGTCTTGCCCGTCTGACGGTCGCCGATGATGAGCTGCCGCTGACCGCGTCCGATCGGGATCATCGCGTCGATGGCCTTGAGACCGGTCTGCAGCGGCTCGTGAACGCTCTTGCGGGACATCACACCGGGCGCCTGGAGCTCGAGGGCTCGTCGCGCGTCGGTGGCCACCTCACCCAGACCGTCGATCGGCTGACCGAGCGGGTCGACGACGCGTCCGAGGTAGCCGTCGCCGACCGGGACGGACAGGACCTCTCCGGTGCGGCGGACCTCCTGGCCCTCCTCGATCCCGGTGAACTCGCCGAGCACGACGACGCCGATCTCGCGGACGTCGAGGTTCAGTGCCAGTCCGAGCGTGCCGTCCTCGAAGCGCAACAGCTCGTTCGCCATCGCACCCGGGAGACCCTCGACCTGGGCGATGCCGTCACCTGCCAGGGTGACCCGGCCGACCTCGTCGGTCGCGACGCCGGACGGCTCGTAGGACTTCACGAAGCTGTCCAGCGCGGCCCTGATCTCGTCGGGGCGGATCGTCAGCTCAGCCATTGCTCTTCTCCTGTCGTGACTGCACCGGACGGTGCCGTCGTACGTTCTGTGTGCGGACGGCTCGATCCGTCATGTCGCGATCGCGCGGCGCGCCTCGGCGAGGCGTGCCAGCATCGTGGAGTCGACGACGTCGGCGCCCGTCTGGATCCTCAGCCCACCGATCACGTCGGCGTCCACGGTCACGTTGAGCTGGAGCGTGCGACCGTATGCCCGCTCCAGGATCGCCCCCAGCCGGTCGAGCTGCATCGCCGACAGCTCCGTCGCCGAGGTGACCGATGCCACGACCCGGTCCCGTCGTGCGGCGGCCATCGCGCCGAGATGGACGAGGGTCACGACGAAGGACCGTCCGCGCGGCGCGTACGCCGCGCGTCGCGTCATGATCGAGGTGGCCTCGTGCACCTTGCCGACGACCAGGGCGCCGACGAGGTCGGCGCGAGCCTTCGCGGTCGCCCGCTCGTCGACGAGCGACCGACGCAGCTCACGGTGACCCGCGAGAGCCCTCGTGAGGCGGAAGAGCTCGTCCTCGACCGCCTGCAACGAGCCGTCCGACTCCGCCGCCGCGAGGATCGCCGAGAACCCGAGCTGCTCGACCGCCTCCGCGAGGTCGGCCTCTGCCGACCACCGGGACCGTGCCAGATCGCCGACCACGGCTGCCACCCGCGGGTCCGCGGCGGCGAGGATCACCTCGGACAGGTGGGCCTTCGCGTCGCCGTCGGTTGCCGGATCCGTCAGCGCACGCCGCAGCGAGCCCGAACCGTCGAGCGCGTCGACCACGGTGAACAGCTGCTCGCCGAGGACGACCGCCTGCCCGCCTGCGGCCCGCAGCACGGGCTCGAACCGGTGCTGCACGGCGCGCAAGGATGCCTGGCTCGCTCCGCGCATCACTTCCCCTTGGTGCTGACTGCCGTGCTCGCCTCGAGCTCGTCGAGGAAGCGGTCGACCACCCGCGACTGACGGACCTCGTCGTCGAGCGACTCACCCACGATCTTGGAGGCGAGCTGCGTCGCGAGGACACCGACGTCGGCGCGCAACGTGACCATCACCTGCTGGCGCTCGGCCTCGATCTGCCGCAGACCCGTCTCGAGGATCCGGTTCGCCTCCTCCTGGGCCTTCGCCCGGAGGTCGGCGACGATCGCGTTGCCCTCGACGCGCGCCTCTTCACGGATGCGTGCCGCCTCCGCGCGCGCCTCGTTGAGCTCCTTGGTGTACCGGGCGAGCGCCGCGTCGGCCTCGGCCTGGACCGTCTCCGCCTTCTCGATGCCACCCTCGATCCGCGCGGTGCGCTCGTCCAGAACCTTCTGGAAGCCCGGAAGCGCGTACCGGTAGAACGCGAACCCGATGATGGCGACGAAGACGACCGACCAGATGAGCTCCGAGACCGCGGGCACCAGGACGCTGCCCTCGCCGTCGGCGGCGAGGACGGTGCCGGTCAGGACGGTCGCGATCACTTGAAGAGGAAGCCTGTGATCAGGCCGAGCAGGGCGAGCACCTCGACGAAGCCGACGCCGATGAACATCGTCGTGCGCAGCTGTCCGGCGACCTCGGGCTGGCGCGCGATGCCCTCGATCGTCTTGCCGATCAGGATGCCGATGCCGATGCCGGGGCCGATCGCCGCGAGGCCGTAGCCGATCGTCGCGACGTTGCCGGAGACGGCAGCAAGAGTGGTGGTGTCCACGATGACTTGTTCCTTCCGTAGTACGTCGGGCCGACCGGACCGACGTCGTGTGGCCTTCGGGGACCGTCCGGGCCCCGCTCAGGTTCTGGTCAGTGTTCCTCTTGGATGGACAGGTTCAGGTACACGGCTGCCAGCACCACGAAGATGTACGCCTGCAGAGCGGCGATGAACGCCTCGAACAGCGTCAACGCGAGTGCTGCTCCAAAGGTCACCAGTCCGTACGCCTTGAGCGCAGGACCGGCCTCGACGAGGAAGAACTCCGTCGCCGAGATGACGAGGACCAGCATCAGGTGCCCCGAGATCATGTTGGCCACGAGTCGGATCGCGAGCGTCGCCGGCCGGATCACGAACACCGTGAGGAACTCGATCGGCGTCAGCAGCACGTACATGTACGGGGGCACGCCAGGCGGGAACAGGCTCGTCCTCAGGAAGCCGCCGAGCCCGTGCGCGCGGATGCCCGCGCCGAGGTACATCACGAACACCCAGGCCGCGAGGACGATCGGCAACCCGATGACCGACGTCCCGGCGATGTTCAGCCCGGGGACCACGCCCGCGAGGTTCAGCGCGAGGATCGCGACGAAGATCGTCGTCAGCAACGAGACGTACTTCTTCGCCTTCTCGGTGCCGAGGATCTCCTCGGCGATGTTCACCCGCACGAAGTCCAGCACGAGCTCGAGGATGTTCTGGCCGCGTCCGGGTACGAGCTTCGCGCGCCGTGCCCCGACCACGAACACCGTCACGACCACGGCGGTCACGAGCAGTCGGACCAGCTGGATGCGGTTGAACTCGAAGGGGGTCCCCGCGAAGAGGATCGGCGGCGGGAAGAAGTCGGAGATCGACGGCGGCTGGAACCCGCCACCCTCACCAGAGGCGGCGAGTAGCTGTGTCGTCGCAGCGGTGAACAGAGCAGACTCCTGCGGGTGAGTGGGCCATCGGAACATCCGCGACAGTGCGTGAGTCCTGAACTCGGACGTGCACCGCGGAGACTCCGAAGCACCAGGCCATCATGGATCGGGTGAAGCGTAACCTATGCGCGCTCGTCCTCCCGACCCGGGCGCTCGGGAGGATCGGGACGGGTCGACGCGTCGACGTACGGGACACGTCCGCGCAGGACCGCGCGGTAGTCGAGCAGCGCCGACCCGACCACCCCGACCGCGAGAACCGCCGCCAGCACAGCACGGTCATAGAAGACCTGATCACGGATCACAGCCAGCACGACGATCACGACGAACATCTTGGCGAGCCAGCTCCCCATCACGACGGCCGCCGTGGTGGTCGCGCTCGAGTCTGCCGTGCGGAGCATCGCGACGACGGTGGTCCCGCTGAAGACCAGGGTGATCCCCACGCCGATCAGAGCACCCCACACTCCCGGCAGCCCACGCATCGCCCAGCCCGCCGCGACGCCGACGGCGAGCAGGACGACCAGGAGGCCCAGCATGCTCCGCAAGGCGGCCCTGAACACCTCCGCGGCGGTGGACGCGCGGGCACCGCGATCCGGTCCCGGCTTCGGTCCTGGGCCGTCGGGCCTCGTCATGACGCGTGTCCTCTCGGGAGGGCGGGGGTGCGGACCCGACCGCGGAGCGGGCCGAGGGTGAGCAGCGTGGCGACGACGGTGCCACCACCGAGCAGGATCAGCGCGGTGGTGGTGGACAGGATCACGAGGGAAGCGGCGCCGAACGCCGCTACTGCCGTCCAGAGATACATGATGATCACCGCGCGTCGGTGCGAGTGACCGAGGGCGAGCAACCGGTGGTGCAGGTGCATGCGATCCGGGTGGAACGGCGAGTGACCCGCACCGACACGGCGCACGACCGCAAGGACCATGTCGGTCAGGGGCAGCAGGAGCACGGCCAACGGCAGCAGGATCGGCAGGTACGCCGGTAGCGACTGCCGCTCCGACACGACGGCCGGGTCGATCTGCCCCGTGACGACGATCGTCGCGGCGGCCATCGTCAGCCCGATCACCATGGAGCCCGAGTCTCCCATGAAGATCCGTGCCGGGTAGAAGTTGTGCGGCAGGAAGCCGATGCAGGCACCGACGAGCGCCACCACGACGAGGCTCGCGAGGTTGGAGTAGTCCGTCTGGCTCGCCGTCGTCGTCAGTCGATAGGTGTACGCGAAGAACGCCAGACCACCGATCGCGATCATCCCCGCGGCCAGACCGTCCAGACCGTCGACGAAGTTCACGGCGTTGATGGCCACGACCACGAACAGCACCGTGACAAGGAGGTACATCTGGCTGGACCCGACGGTCAGCCCACCGATCGGCAACGACGTGAGCTGCACGTGCTGCCAGGCCATCAGGAGCGCACCGAGCACCTGGCCGATCAGCTTGGTGATCCAGTCGAGGTCCCAGATGTCGTCGGCCACGCCGAGGAGACACACGAACGTCGCTCCGCCGAGGATGCCCCAGGCCTCGTGCGAGTCGGTGAACACGCCCGAGAGGAAGTGGGTCCTGCTCGCGACCACCACGCCGACCACGAGACCGGCCAGCATCGCGAGGCCTCCGAGCCGCGGCGTCGGGACCGCGTGCACGTCGCGAGATCGCACCGCGGTGATCGCACCGACGCGCAACGCGACCCACCGAGCGACCGGCGTCGTCAGGTACGTGACGGCGGCGGCGATGAGGAGGACGAGCAGATAGACCTTCACCCGATGGGCTCCTGCGGTGCCGGCCCGACGATCGGGGCGACCTCGCGGAGTCGCGCGACGTCGATCGCCCCGGCGCGGACGACGCGCAGCTCGGCCCCGGTCGCGTCGACGATCGTCGATGCGACACCGCCGGTCACCGGCCCGGCGTCGAGGTACACCGCGACCGACGCGCCGAGCTGGTCCCGGGCGCCCAGTGCGGTGAGTGCCGCCGGGGACCCGGTCCTGTTCGCGCTCGACACGGCCAGCGGGCCGGTCCGACGAAGCAGCGCCAGGGCGGCCTCGTGATCGGGCATGCGCAGGGCGACGGTGCCCGCCGTCTCGCCGAGGTCCCACGCGAGGGACGGTTGCGACCGCAGGATCACGGTGAGGCCGCCGGGCCAGAACCGCTCCACGAGATCCCGGACCGTCTGCGGCACGTCGGTCGCGAGGCCGTCGAGCGTACGGACGTCCGGGATCAGGACGGGCGGCGGCATCTGGCGACCGCGGCCCTTCGCGGCGAGGAGTGCCGCGACCGCAGGTGGGGAGAACGCGTCCGCGCCGATGCCGTAGACGGTGTCCGTCGGCAGGACGACGAGGGCGCCCCGCGACACGGCGTTGACGGCCTCGTCGAGAGCCGGACCGCGAGCAGTGCCGTCCGTGACGTCCCAGAGCTCTGGCAGCGAAGAGTGGTGCTCGGTCACGACCGCGAGTGTTCCACGTCCGACTGGGTGCTGGGGGGATCTGCCACGACAGGCGCCCGTCGGGCGACGACCATCCGTGGACGACCGGCAAGGTCCTCGCGAGTGCCGATCTGCTCGAACGCACCTGTCCGGCGAACCGCCGCCTGCGCCGCCGCGGCCTGGACCTCGGCGTGCTCCATCACGAGGAGCCCTCCCGGACGGAGAAGTCGGGCAGCGGCCGCGATGATCCCGCGCGGGACCTCGAGGCCGTCCGGACCGAGGCCGTAGAGCGCAACCGCGGGGTCGTGCTCCGCGACCTCCGGGTCGACGGGGACGGCACCGGGCGGCACGTACGGCGGGTTGGACACGACGACGTCGACCAGGCCGTCGAGAGACCTCAGCGCCGTGCGCGCGTCCGCGCGGAGGAGCGCGACCCGACGCGCGAGGGTCGCGACGTTGCGAGCGGCCCAGCCGTACGCCTCGGCGTCGAGCTCGACCGCGTGCACCGTCGCCCCGTCGACCTCGTGCGCGACGGCCAGGGCGATCGCCCCGGAACCCGTGCAGAGGTCGACCACCAGGGCGCCACCGCGACCGGCCATCACCGCCCGCGCCTCGTCGATCGCCATCTGGGCGACCTGCTCGGTCTCGGGTCGCGGGATGAACACCCCCGGCCCGACGACGAGCTCGAGGCCACGGAACGGCGCGATCCCGGTCAGGTGCTGCACGGGGACGCGCCGTGCGCGGGCCGCCACGAGATCCGCGAGCCCGGCCGGCGCCTCGGTGCCGAGCACGGCCGCCGCCTGGACCTCGCCACGGCTCACCGCGTGCCCGGACTCCCGCCCCAGGGCGAAGGCCGCGAGGAGCTCGGCGTCGACCGCCGGCGACGGGACACCCGCCGCGGCCAGGACGTCGGTCGCCTCCCGGAGCGCCCGGCGCAACGAGGGGGTCTCGCTCACCCGTCGTGCACCGCGAGCTGGGCCGCCTCGTCCGCCTCGATCGCCGACCTGACCACGGGATCGAGGTCGCCGTCGAGGACCGCGTCGAGGTTGTAGGCCTTGTAGCCCGTGCGATGGTCCGCGATCCGGTTCTCGGGGTAGTTGTAGGTCCGGATCCGCTCGCTGCGGTCGACCGTCCTGACCTGGGACCTGCGCTGCGCCGACGCCGCTTCGGCCTCCTGCTCGGCTCGCGCGGCGAGCAGACGCGCACGCAGGACGCGCATGGCCTGCTCCTTGTTCTGCAGCTGCGACTTCTCGTTCTGCATCGACACGACGATCCCGGTCGGCAGATGCGTGATCCGCACCGCGGAGTCGGTCGTGTTCACCGACTGACCGCCAGGTCCGGACGAGCGGAACACGTCGACCCTCAGGTCGTTCGCATCGATCTCGACCTCGCCGACGTCGTCGGCCTCCGGCAGCACGAGCACGCCGGCGGCCGAGGTGTGGATGCGCCCCTGCGACTCCGTGACGGGCACGCGTTGGACCCGGTGCACGCCGCCCTCGTACTTGAGGTTCGCCCACACGCCCTCGGCCGGATCCGTCGGCGCGCCACCCCGGGTCTTGACCGCGACCTGGACGTCCTTGTACCCGCCCAGGTCCGACTCGGTGGCTTCGATGATCTCGGTCCGCCATCCGCGCCGTTCCGCGTATCTCAGGTACATCCGGAGCAGGTCCCCCGCGAAGAGTGCCGACTCCTCGCCACCCTCCCCCGCCTTGATCTCCAGGATCACGTCCCGACCGTCGTCCGGGTCGCGGGGGATGAGCACCCGCCGCAGTCGCTCGGCGGCAGCCTCGGCAGCCGCCTGCAGCCCGGGGAGCTCGGCCGCGAAGGAGGCATCCTGCTCCGCGAGCTCGGCCGCGGCGTCGGCGTCGCCGCTGGCCTGCTCCCATGCGCGGTAGGCCGCGACGACCTGACGCAGCTCGGCGTAACGCCGCCCGAGGGCGCGCGCACGACCGCCGTCCGCGTGCACGCTCGGGTCGGCGAGCGCACGCTCGATCTCCGCGTGCTCGGCCAGCAGCGGCATCGCCGCGGCGAACGTCTCACTCATCTGGATGACTCCTCGGCCTGCGGGGTGACGTCGCCGGTCGGCATGCGCCGGCTCACGTGTCCCCGTGACCCCCGTGACCGTTGGACCCGGGAGTCGTCTTCTGCACCTGGAGGAGGAACTCGACGTTCGACTTGGTCTCACGCAGCTTGCCGAGCAGGAGCTCGATGGCCTGCTGCTGGTCGAGCGCACCCATCACGCGGCGCAGCTTCCAGACGATCTTGAGCTCGTCGCTCGGCATGAGGATCTCCTCGCGCCGGGTGCCCGAGGCGTTGACGTCCACCGCGGGGAAGATCCTCTTGTCCGCGAGCGAACGGGACAGCCGGAGCTCCATGTTCCCGGTGCCCTTGAACTCCTCGAAGATGACCTCGTCCATCTTGGAGCCGGTCTCGACGAGCGCCGACGCGAGGATCGTCAGCGAACCACCGTTCTCGATGTTCCGGGCCGCGCCGAAGAACCGCTTCGGCGGGTACAGCGCCGAGGCGTCCACACCGCCGGAGAGGATGCGGCCGGAGGCAGGCGCCGCCAGGTTGTACGCCCGAGACAGTCGCGTGAGCGAGTCGAGCAGCACGACGACGTCCTGACCGAGCTCGACCAGGCGCTTGGCCCGCTCGATCGCCAGCTCGGCGACGATCGTGTGGTCCGAGGCCGGCCGGTCGAACGTGGAGGCGATCACCTCGCCCTTGACTGTCCGCTCCATGTCGGTGACCTCTTCGGGGCGCTCGTCGACGAGCACGACCATGAGGTGGACCTCAGGGTTGTTCCTGGTGATGGCGTTGGCGATCTGCTGCATGATGATCGTCTTGCCGGCCTTCGGCGGCGCGACGATCAGACCACGCTGTCCCTTGCCGATCGGCGCGACGATGTCGATCACGCGCGGCGTCAGCTGGTTCGGCTCGGTCTCGAGGCGCAGTCGCTCCTGCGGGTAGAGCGGGGTGAGCTTCGCGAAGTCCGGGCGGCTGCGCGCGTCGTCCGGCGACATCCCGTTCACGCTGTCGAGCCGCACGAGCGCGTTGAACTTGGACCGGGCGGTGGTGCCCTGCGGCGGCACGTCGCCCTCACGCGGCTGCCGTACGGCGCCCGTGACGGCATCGCCCCGACGAAGGCCGGCCTTCTTCACCTGTCCGAGCGAGACGTAGACGTCGCTCACGCCCGGGAGGTAGCCGGAGGTCCGCACGAAGGCGTAGTTGTCGAGGATGTCGAGGATCCCCGCGACCGGGAGCAGGACGTCGTCCTCGGCGATCTCGACCTCGTCGTACCCGGCGAGGTCGGTACCGACAGTCCGCGGGCCGCGCGTGCGCTTCGACCGGTCACGGTCGCGATACCGGTCGCGCGAGCGACGACGCCGCCCGCCGCGCTCCTCGTCGCCGTCGTCCTGGCCCGTCGGCCGGGTCCGCGGGTTCTGCCCCTGCGGCAGGACGGGCTGGCCCGCCTGACCGTTCTGACCGACCTGGTTGCCGCTCTGACGCCGGGCGCCGCGGTCGTCGCTGCCGTCGCCCTGGTCGCGGAGATCGTCCCGGGCCTCGCTGCGCACCTGCTCCGGCGCACCGACGATGAGAGGAAGGGTGGCCTCGGCGGCGTCGCCCGCGGGTGCGCCGACTCCGCGACCCGAGCGACGCGAGCCGCGACGCTCGGCCGTGACGGTTCCGACGGCGGCGGCGGCGCGGGCGGCGCGCTCGTCCCGCGTCTCACCGGCCGGAGCCGCGTGCTCGCCGACCGACCGCGCGCCCGAACGGGTCGCCGGGGCCTCGCGGATCGTTGGGGCTTCCGTCGACTCGGCACGGCCGTCCGGCCGAACCTGCTCGGCCGACGCGGCACGGCCGTTCGACCGGGCGCGACCGCTCGACGCCGCGCGGCCGCTCGGCTCCGCGCTCTCGGCCGGTGGCTCCACCGAGGCTGCCGGTACCGGAGCGCTGCGACGCGCGCCGGCACGCGTCGACGGCACCGCGGCCCCGCGCCGTTCCTTGATCGCGTCCAGAAGATCGCTCTTGCGCATCTTGGAGGTACCCGTGACCCCGAGCTCGACGGCGAGCGACTGGAGCTCGGGCAGGCGCATCGCCGAGATGGCGCCTCGGACGGATCCACCCGGACCGTGATCGGAGCGCGTAGTGGATTCGACAGTGTCAGTCACGAAGGACCCTTTCCCTCGTCGGCGGTCGGCTTTCAGATGCGGGCCGCGATCGACGACCCGGCACAGATCGTCCGGATCGCTGGAGCCTCACGCGGCGTATGACGACGTCGACTGGCGTGGGCTGGAGTGCCCCCTGGTGACTCGGCCCGTCAATCCGGAGCCGGTGCACGATCGTGGGAGCAGGACAACCGTACCACCGCGCACGGACCGCTCAGCCCGCCCCGGCGACGACACCGACCCGCGTCGCCCGGACACCCTCGCGGTCGACCGCGAGCGGTCGCACCTGCCAGCCGCCCATCGCCCCGCCGAAGGTCTGCTCGATCGACTCGTCGGCGTCCGTCGCCGCCGATCCGACGGCGCGCGCCAGCACGAGCACCGTCGGACCCGCCCCGGACACCATGGCCGCCACCCCGCGCCGCCTGAGCGCCTCGACGAGCGCGAACGAGTCCGGCATCACGGACGCGCGGTACTGCTGGTGGAGGAGGTCCTCCGTCGCCGGGAACAACAGGTCGGGTCGTCGGGCGAGCGCCTCCACCAGGAGTGCCGCGCGACCCGCCTGGGATGCGGCATCGACGTGCGGGACCACGGCCGGCAGCACACCGCGTGCGACGCGTGTCGCGAGTCGAGTCGCCGGGACGAGGGCGATCGGAGCGACGTCCGCATGAACGGTGAGCGGCACCGCGTGCGGACCGCCTCGATCGGTCCACGCCACCGTCGCGCCACCGAGCAGAGCAGGAGCGGCGTTGTCGGGATGCCCTTCCATCTGCGTCGCGAGCGCGAGTGCGACGTCGTCGTCGAGCGCCTCCGGGTCGACGATGAGACTGCGGGCGGCGACCACCCCGGCGACGACGGCGGCGGCCGACGAGCCGAGTCCCCGCCCGTGCGGGATCCGGTTGTGGCACACCAGATGGAGACCGGTCTGCGGCGCACCCACCTGGTCCAGCGCGGCGCGCACGGCCCTGACCACGAGGTGGTCCTCACCGTCCGGTACCTCGCCGGCACCCTCGCCGACCACGTCGACGCGCACCTCCGCGGTGCCCAGCGCGCGGACCTCCACGTCGTCGTACAGGCCGAGGGCCAGGCCCAGTGCGTCGAATCCCGGCCCGAGGTTCGCGCTCGTCGCCGGTACGCGTACCCGCACGTGGTCGTGGCCCAGTCGCATCGCAGTCCGCCGGTCGCTCAGGCCAGGCCGAGGGCGTCGGCGATCGCGACGACGTCCGCCTGGATGCGCACCGGCACGACCTCTCGGCCGTCCGCGTCGCGCAGGGCCCACTGCGGGTCCTTGAGCCCGTGCCCGGTGACCGTCACGACGATCCGCGCGCCGGCCGGCACGCGGCCCTGCTCGGCAAGAGCGAGGATCCCGGCGACACCGGCGGCGGATGCCGGCTCGACGAACACGCCGACCTTGCTCGACAGGAAGCGGTGCGCCGCCAGGATCTGCGCGTCCGTCACCGCCTCGATCAGCCCGCCGGAGTCGTCTCGAGCGGTCTCGGCCTGTCTCCACGAGGCGGGGTTGCCGATCCGGATCGCGGTGGCGATCGTCTCCGGGTCGGAGATCGGGTGACCGGCCACGATCGGTGCTGCGCCGGCCGCCTGGAAGCCCCACATCGCCGGCGTGCGGGTCGCGGGGCCGTCCGCCGCGTACTCGGTGAAGCCCTGCCAGTACGCGGTGATGTTCCCGGCGTTGCCGACCGGGAGGGCGTGGATGTCCGGGGCGTCGCCGAGCGCGTCGACGATCTCGAACGCGCCCGTCTTCTGCCCTTCGATACGGTCCGGGTTCACCGAGTTCACGAGCTCGACCGGGTACGCCTCGGCGAGCTTGCGCGCCGCGACGAGGCAGTCGTCGAAGTTCCCGTCGACCTGGAGCAGGGTCGCGCCGTGCGCGATCGCCTGGCTGAGCTTGCCCATCGCGATCTTGCCGTCCGGCACGAGGACCGCGCAGCGCATGCCGGCGGCCGTGGCGTACGCCGCGGCCGAGGCCGAGGTGTTCCCGGTCGAGGCGCACACGACGGCACGGGCGCCGCGCCCAGCGGCCGCGGAGATCGCGGTCGTCATGCCGCGGTCCTTGAACGAGCCGGTCGGGTTCATCCCCTCGACCTTGAGGTAGACGTCGGCCCCCGTCGCCACGGACAGCGCCGGCGCGGGCACGAGGGGTGTTCCGCCCTCCCCCAGCGTCACGACGCGGGTCTGCACGTGCGCGGGCAGGTACTCGGCGTACTCGGCGATCACGCCGCGCCACTGGTGGACCATCAGGCTCCCTCGACTCTCAGGACGGACGTGATCCGGTGGACCACGTCGAGCGTGCTGACGGCGCGGACCGTGGCGGCGAGCGCCTCCTCCGGTGCGGTGTGCGTGCTGATGATCAGCCACGCGACGTACTCCGGGTGCTCACCGGCGCGGAAGGACCGAGCCGGGTCCTGGGTCTGACGGACCCCCTCGATCGAGACGCCGTGCTCGGCGAACACCGCCGCGACCTGCGACAGGACACCGGGCCGGTCCGCGACGTCGAGTCGCACCTGGTACCGCGTCAGCGCGCCGGAGATCGGCAGCACCGGAAGGTCGGCGTAGCTCGACTCCGACGGTCCGAGACCGCCGTGCACCCGGTGCCGACCGGCGGACACGAGGTCGCCCAGGACCGCCGATGCGGTGGGCGCACCGCCGGCGCCACGACCGTAGAACATCAGCTCGCCGGCGGCCTCGGCCTCGATGAACACCGCGTTGAAGGCCCCACGCACACCGGCGAGCGGGTGCGAGAGCGGCACGAGCGCCGGATGCACCCGGGCGATCACCCCGCCGTCGGTGCGCTCGGCGATGGCCAGCAGCTTGATCACGTGGCCGGTGCGCTCGGCCGAGGAGACGTCGTCCGCGGTGATCGCCGCGATCCCCTCCCGGTGGACGTCGCGAAGGGACACCCGGGTGTGGAACGCGAGCGACGCGAGGATCGCGGCCTTCGACGCTGCGTCGAAGCCCTCGACGTCGGCGGTCGGGTCCGCCTCGGCGTACCCGAGCTCCTGCGCCTGCTTGACGGCCTGGTCGAGCTCGAGGCCGCGCGTAGCCATCTCGTCGAGGACGTAGTTCGTGGTCCCGTTGACGATGCCGAGCACCCGCTGGATGCGGTCGCCCGTCAAGGACTCTCGCACCGGCCGGACCAGCGGTATCGCGCCGGCGACCGCGGCCTCGAAGTAGAGGTCGACCCCGGCCGCGTCGGCCGCCGAGTAGAGGGTCGGTCCATCCTCCGCGAGAAGCGCCTTGTTCGCCGTCACCGTCGCGGCGCCGGACCCGATCGCGCGGAGCAGGAGGCTGCGAGCCGGTTCGATGCCACCGATGAGCTCGACGACGATGTCCGCACGCGAGACGAGATCCTCGGCGTCCGTCGTGAGCAGGGACCGGTCGACCACGGGGTCGCGCTCGATCCCGAGGTCGCGCACCGCGATGCCGACCAGCTCGAGAGGCGCGCCGACCCGGGCGGCGAGGTCGTCCGACTGGGTCGTCAGCAGGCGGACGACCTCGGTCCCGACGACACCGCACCCCAGCACGGCGACGCGGAGCGCAGGCACGGACCGGACTGTTGCTGGAACCACGGTGCGGACACCTCTCGTCGATCGTCAGGCCGGACCTCACGGTGGACCGGCGCGGGACCGCCGCATCCGGCACGGTCCCATCGGGCGATCCTCGCGGTCCGGACCACCGAGCGGGCGGGCCGTCTCAGGATACGGGTGACGGCGTTCGACGCAGGGGTGGTTCCAGACGGCTCAACCGAGATCGAGGGCCAGCAGGTCCTCCTCGGTCTCACGGCGGACCAGCACCCGGACCGACCCGGCGCGAACCGCGAGGACGGGCGGCCGCGGGACGGAGTTGTAGTTGCTCGCCATCGACCTGCCGTACGCGCCCGTCACCGGCGTGGCGACGAGGTCCCCCGGCACGACGTCCGACGGCAGGGCCGCCTCGTGCACGACGACGTCGCCGCTCTCGCAGTGCTTCCCGACGACGCGCGAGCGCACGACGGGCGCGGTCGACACCCGCGACGCGAGCGCCGCGGTGTACCCGGCGTCGTACAGCACCGGGCGAGGGTTGTCGCTCATGCCACCGTCGACCGAGACGTAGGTCCGCACGCTGCCGTCGTCCGTGGTCACCGGCTTCACGACGCCGACGCGATAGAGCGTGAACATCGACGGGGCGACGATCGCGCGCCCGGGCTCGACCGAGATCCGCGGGACCGGGGTGCCGAGTGCGGCGCAGTCGGTGCCGACGACCGTCGCGATCCGCCGTGCGACCTCGACCGGGTCGGCCGTGACCTCGCCCGGGAGGTACGCGACGCCGTAGCCGCCGCCGAGGTCCACCTCGGGCACCAGGTATCCGGTCCGCCCGGCGAGCTCGGCACGCAGTGCGAGCACCTTGGCGGTCGCGACCTCGAAGGCCGACGCGTCGAAGATCTGCGACCCGATGTGCGAGTGCAGCCCGACGAGCTCGAGCTCGGGACGCGCGAGGACCGCCAGCAGCCCCTCCATCGCCTGGCCACCGGCGATCGAGAGGCCGAACTTCTGGTCCTCGTGCGCCGTCGCGACGAACTCGTGGCCGCCCGCGTGCACGCCCGTGGTCACCCGCACCATCACCGGGACCCGCCGCCCGTGGCGACGTCCGGCCTCGGCGAGCCGGCCGACCTCGCCCATCGAGTCCAGCACGAGGCGGCCGACGCCGGCCCGGACCGCGCGGTCGATCTCGGCGTCCGACTTGTTGTTGCCGTGCAGCCCGATGTCGGCGCCGGGGACCCCGGCGCGCAACGCCGTCGCCAGCTCCCCGCCGGTGCACGCGTCGACGCGCAGGCCCTCCTCGTGCGCCCAGCGTGCGACCGCAGTGCACAGGAACGCCTTGCCGGCGTAGTAGACGTCGACCTCGACACCGAGCGGCGCGAACGCGTCGGTGAAGGCGTCCCGGTAGGCCCGGGCCCGGAGCCGGAAGTCGTCCTCGTCCATCACGAAGGCGGGTGTGCCGTGCTCGGCGGCGATCCGCAGGACGTCGACCCCGGCGACCTCGAGCACGCCGTCCGCCGTCCGTCCCACGTTGCAGGACCAGAGGCGCGTCAGGTCGATGTCCCCCCGGGGCGTACCCGGACGGTCCGTGGCCACGGCGCTCACATCCGCTCCGGTGCGCCGACGCCCAGCAGCCCCAGGCCGTTCGCCAGGACCTGCCGCGTCGCGTCGTTCAGCCACAGCCGGGTGCGGTGCGCGTCGGTCACGGCCTCGTCGCCGACGGGCAGCACGCGACGCTTCTGGTCGTACCACTTGTGGTACGAGCCGGCGAGGGTCTCGAGGTACCGCGCGACGCGGTGCGGCTCGCGCAGCCGTGCGGCCTGGGCGATCACCCGCGGGTAGTCGCTCAGGGCGCCGAGGAGGACGGCCTCGCTCTCGTGTTCGAGCAGCGACGGGTCGAACCCGTCCTCGCGGCGCACCCCGGCGTCGGCCGCGTTGCGCGCCACGTTGGCGGTGCGCGCGTGAGCGTACTGGACGTAGAACACCGGGTTCTCGTTCGTCGCGCGGGTGAGCAGGTCGAGGTCGACGTCCAGGCTCGAGTCCGCCGACGAGCGGGCGAGCGAGTAGCGCGCGGCGTCCACCCCGACGAGCTCGACGAGGTCCTCGAGCGTGACGACGGTGCCGGCCCGCTTGGACATCCGCAGGGGCTTGCCGTCCTTGAGCAGGTTGACGAGCTGGCCGATCAGGATCTCGAGGTTGACCCCGGGGACGTCGCCGAACGCCGCGCACATCGCCATCATCCGGCCGATGTACCCGTGGTGGTCGGCGCCGAGCATGATGATCACGCGGTCGAAGCCACGTTCCCGCTTGTCGAGGTAGTACGCGAGGTCGGCGGCGATGTACGCGGCCTCGCCGTCGGACTTGATGATGACCCGGTCCTTGTCGTCGCCGAAGTCGGTGGTCCGCAGCCACGTCGCACCGTCGGCCTCGAAGATGTGCCCGAGCTCGCGCAGACGCGCGACGGCGCGTTCGACCGCACCCGACTCGTGCAGCGAGTCCTCGTGGAAGTACACGTCGAAGTCCACGCCGAAGTCGTGCAGCGACGCCTTGATCTCGGAGAACATCCGGTCGACGCCGCCTGCCCGGAAGGCTTCCTGGGCCTCGGCCGCCGGGAGCGTCCGCGGGTCCGGACGTCCGGCTGCGAGCTCGCCGGCCACGACCGCCTCGGCGATCTCGTCGATGTAGGCCCCGCCGTAGCCGTCCTCCGGCGTCTCCTCACCGCGGGCCCGAGCGAGCAGCGAGCGTGCGAAGCGGTCGATCTGACCACCGTGGTCGTTGAAGTAGTACTCACGCGTGACCCCGGCGCCTGCGGCCTGCAGCACGCGCGCGAGCGAGTCGCCGACCGCGGCCCAGCGCACGCCGCCGATGTGGATCGGCCCGGTCGGGTTCGCCGAGACGAACTCGAGGTTGACCCGCTCGCCGGCGAGCTCCTGCGTGCGGCCGTAACCGGGGCCCGCCTCGACGATCGACCGGACGAGCTCGCCCGCCGCCGCGGTGTCGAGGGTGATGTTGAGGAACCCCGGTCCGGCGACGTCGACCGCTGCGACCCCGGGAGCCTCGCGCAGGCGCACGGCCACGGCCTCGGCGATCAGGCGTGGCGCGACGCCGGCCTTCTTGGCGAGCTGCATCGCGATGTTCGTCGCCCAGTCGCCGTGCTCGCGCTGGCGCGGTCGCTCGACGTGCAGCTCGGCGGGCAGGTCGGCGAGGTCGAGGTCGACCGCGCCGTCGTCGACGGCGCGCACGAGCGCAGCACGGAGGGCCAGGGAGAGCTCAGCGGGGGTCACCGGTCGATCCTACCGACGCCGCGACACGTGCCGACGCTGCCGATCGCCGCCCCAGGTGTCCTCGAGCATCACCGGTCGGCACGCGACGACGGCGCCGGCGAGCAGCAGCGCCAACGACACGAACAGCAGGACGAACGGCGCCGTCCAGCCGCCCGTCGCCCCGTGCAGGACGCCGACGAGGACGGGACCGACCCCCGCGACCGCGTAGCCCACGCCCTGGCTGAACCCGGACAGCCGGACGGCACCGGCTGACGAGCGGGTACGCAGGTTCATCAGGGCGAGCGCGAGCGGGAACGAACCGAGGCCGAGCCCGGCGAGGAGCGTCCACGCGGCGGTGCCGGAGGCGGGCGAGAGCATCAGACCGAGGTAGCCGACCACGAGGCAGGCCTCGAACACGACCACGATCGCCAGCGGGTTGCGCATCCGGGTGGCGAGCAGCGGGACGACGAACGAGGTCGGGATGCCGAGCAGGGAGAACACGGCCAGCCAGCGGCCCGCGCCCGCGTCGTCGATGCCGGCGTCGACGAGGATCTGCGGCAGCCAGGCGAACATCGTGTAGGCGTTGAGCGAGTTCATCGAGAACATGAGCGCCATGCCCCACGCGAGCGGGCTGCGCCAGACCGCGCCGGTCGACACCGCAGCCTCGACCTGCGGCTGGGTCGAGCCGGGTCCGGGCAGACCCTGGGGCTCGGCTCTCCGCAGCTCGGCCGCCGCCGCGACGAGCACGCGTGCCCGGCGCCGGGCCACCGTCGACCGCAGCACCACCGCGACCCACGGGAGCGCAGCCGCCACCCCGACCACGGCCCAGACGCCGAGGGACACCCGCCATCCGACCGCGCGAGCCACCGGGACCGCGAGCAGCGGCGGCACCATCGTGCTCACCGCGAGCGCGGTCGAGTACACCGCGGTGACCAGACCGATCCGATCGGGGAAGTACCGCTTGACGAGCGGTGGCAGCAGGACGTTGCCGACGCCCATCCCCGCGAGGGCGACGGCGGACCAGCAGAGGAACGTCCACGGCCCGGACGAGCCGGCGCGTGCGATCTCACCGACCGCGCTCACGAGCATCGCCACGACGAGGACGGGCTCGATCGCGAACCGCCGAGCGAGCAGCGGCGCGAGCGAGCCGAAGAGGGCGAACATGCCGACCGGGACCGTCCCGAGCAGACCCGCCTGGGCGTCGTCGAGTGCGACGTCCACCCGGACGAGGTCGAGGATCGGCGAGACCGCCGCGACCGCGATCCTGAGGTTGAGGGCGACGAGCACGATGCCGGCAAGGACGAGGTATCGACCCGACATCGGCGCGACCGGGCGCCCGGCTGCGGAGCGCGTCGACGGAAATGGTGACGCGAGGCGCTCGGACGGTGTTGACTTCGCAGCACGCCTCACATTCGGAGAATACCTGGGATGACTCGTCGAACCGGTCTCATCGACGCCGCCGTGCACCGCCTCCGGTCCCAGATCGGCTCGGGCGAGTGGCCCGTCGGATCCCGCATCCCCGCCGAACCCGCGCTGGCCGAGCTCCTCGGGGTCGGCCGCAACACGGTGCGCGAGGCCGTGCAGTCCCTCGTGCACGCCGGCCTGCTCGAGAGGCGTCAGGGCTCAGGCACCTACGTCCTCTCCGCCTCCGAGCTGGCGGCGACGTTCGGTCGGGAGATCGCCGACGCCCGGCAGCGGGACGTCGTCGAGGTCCGGCGCAGCCTCGAGGTCGAGGCTGCCCGTCTCGCCGCGCGCCGCCGGACCGACACGGACGTCGCGCTGCTCCGCAGGCTCCGTGACGAGCGCGCCGTGGCCTACCGCGAGGGAGACCTCGAGCGGATGGTCTCCACGGACCTCGACCTGCACCGCACGATCGCGATCACGGCGCGCAACCCCGTCCTCCTGTCTCTCTACGAGAACCTCCTCGACGCGATCACCGACAACATCCGCTTCAACTTCACCGCTCCCGAGCACGGCGACGACAGCCACGACGGGCTGGTCGACGCGATTGCGGACGGCGATGCGGCGATGGCCGCCCGCGAGGTGACGACGTACCTCTCCGAGCTCCTCGGCGACCACGCCGACTGAACGCGCACGGACGCGGGTGCGTCCGTCCGGGTCCGTGCTGGTAGTGTCAGCAGCCGTGCCGGGGTCATGGCACAGGCCCGCGTAGCTCAGTGGATAGAGCGTCTGCCTCCGGAGCAGAAGGTCGAAGGTTCGAGTCCTTTCGCGGGCACCCACTTCACGTCGTCGCCACCGGCGTCGCACGCAGCACCGGCATCCCGGTCTCCCAGCACCCGGCCGTAGACTCGCCGCGCGGCGGGCCCTTCGATCTCGCTGTGGCGAGGAGGGCTTGTGTCCGAAGCGGCGTTCTTCGTCCTGGTCGCGGGGGCGGTCGCCGTCACCGCTGTCGCGCGTCGCTACGGCTGGCCCGCCCACCTGCTCGTGCTCGCGACCGGGCTCGCCGTGTCGTTCGTGCCTGTCGTCCCTCGCGTCGAGGTGAACCCGCACCTGCTGCTCGGGCTCGTCCTCCCACCGCTCCTCTACTCGGCATCGTTGACGAGCTCCTACCAGGACTTCCGCGCGTCGCTCAACTCCATCACCCGGCTCGGCGTGGGTCTCGTCCTCGTCACCTCGGCGGCCGTCGCGGTCGTCGCGTCGCAGCTGATCCCGGGCCTCCCGCTCTCGGCGGCGCTCGTCCTGGGCGCCGTGGTCGCCCCACCCGACGCCGTGGCCGCGACGGCGGTCGGTCGCCGGCTCGGTCTGCCCCGGCGCGCCACGACGGTGCTCACCGGCGAGAGCCTGATCAACGACGCGACGTCGCTCACGCTGTACAAGGTCGCGATCTCGGCCGTCGCTACGGGGGCCACGGCACTGACCGGCGGCTTCCGCGTGTTCGCGGTGGCCGTCGTGGTCGGAGTCGGCCTGGGCCTGGCCGTCGGCCTCCTCGTGCACGTCGTCCGCGTGCATCTGGACGACGCCGTCGTCGCCTCCACCCTCGGCCTGCTGACTCCGTTCGCGAGCTACTGGGGCGCCGAGCAGCTCGGCGGTTCCGGGGTCCTCGCCGTCGTCGCCGCGGGTCTCTACCTGGGTCACACCTCACCGGAGGCGGGTTACGCGACACGCCTGTACGAGGGGCCGATCTGGTCGACGTTCGACATGGTGCTCGAGTCGTTCACCTTCGCGTTGATCGGCCTGCAGCTCTCGTGGGTCGTCCGTGACGTGGTCGCGGCTGACCAGGGCGTGCGCACGGCCGTCGTCGCCGCGTTCGGGGTGCTCGCCACGACGGTGGTCGTCCGACCGCTGTACGTCTTCGCGACCGCCTGGGTGGACAACGTGCGCCTGCCCGGGAGCCATCGCCCGGCGCGGGACTCGCTCTCGGCGCGGGAGTCCGCCGTCGTGTCCTGGGCGGGGATGCGGGGTGTGGTCACGCTCGCGGCGGCCGCCGCCATCCCGGTGACGAGCGGGAACGGGCCCTTCCCCGCCCGTGCGACCCTTCAGCTCGTCGCCTACGGCGTGGCGATCGGGACGCTGCTGATGCAGGGGCTGAGCCTCCCGTGGGTGATCCGTGCCCTCGGTCTCGGCGCCGCCGAGGACGCTGCCCGCGAGGCGAGCCAGGAGGCGGGCCTGCGCGTGCTGACGAACCGCGCCGCGGCCGAGGTCCTGCGGTCGCGGCAGGGCGCTCTCGCGTACGCGGTCGGCCCGGAGGTCGCCGAACGTCTCACGGCCGGACTTGCGCGCGCGATCGAGCAGCGCGGGCGCGCGGTCGCGACGGCGCTCGATCCGTCGGTCGACTCAGGTCCGGGCCGGCCGGCCGCTCTCGAGCACGGCCGACGGCTGCAACAGCTCCGCCGGGACACCGTCGCCGCGCAGCGCGTCGCCCTCATGCGCGAGCGCGACGCCGGTCGGGTCGACGAGGTCGTGATGCGGCGGATGCTGCGCGAGCTCGACCTCGAGGAGGAGCAGCTCTCGTCGTCGTGGCTCAACCGGGTCTGATCGCTCGCCCCGCGCCTCACGCCTCACGCCTCAAGAACCGCATGATCGTGCGAGTTCTCGCCGCCCTGGGACGCCTCCGGTCGCGGGCAGGACCAAGGGCACAGAGTCCGTGGGCGAACCGCTCCTAGCGTGGTGCACGAGGTCAACGGGGATCTCGTCCCCTCTCCATCACGACACCGGGAGCTACTGGTGACCTCAGCCTCGCGCACGAGCACAGCCCAGCCCACTCCGCCTGTCGCTGCGGTTCTGTCCAGCGGCGGCAGCCCGATCGACGACCTCGTGGCCAACGCCACCAAGGCGCTCGAGGCGTACGCACGCTTCACCCAGGAGGAGGTGGACCACCTCGTCAAGAAGGCCGCCGTCGCTGCCCTCGACAAGCACGGTGCCCTCGCCGAGCTCGCCGTCGCCGAGACGCACCGCGGAGTCTTCGAGGACAAGGCCGTCAAGAACATCTTCGCGTGCGAGCACGTCACGCATGGCATGGCGACGACCAAGACCGTCGGCATCATCAGCCGCGACGACATCACCGGCATCACGGAGATCGCCGAGCCCGTCGGCGTGATCTGCGGCGTCACGCCCGTGACGAACCCGACCTCGACGGCCATCTTCAAGTCGCTCATCGCCCTGAAGACGCGCAACCCGATCATCTTCGCCTTCCACCCGTCGGCGCAGGAGTCCTCGGTCGCCGCCGCGCGCGTCGTGCGGGACGCCGCCGTGGCCGCCGGCGCGCCGGAGCACTGCATCCAGTGGGTCGAGGCCCCCTCGATCGCTGCGACCAACGAGCTGATGAACCACCCGGGCGTCGCACTCATCCTGGCGACCGGAGGCAACGCGATGGTCCGGGCCGCCTACTCGTGCGGCAAGCCTGCGCTGGGCGTCGGGGCGGGGAACGTCCCGGCCTACATCGAGAAGAGCGCCAAGCTCAAGCGCGCGGTCAACGACGTCGTCCTGTCGAAGGCCTTCGACAACGGCATGATCTGTGCGTCCGAGCAGGCCGTCATCCTCGACGACGAGATCTACGACGCCGCCATGGCCGAGTTCGCGATCCTGCACGCCTACCGCGTGAACAAGAAGGAGAAGGCGCTCCTCGAGAAGTTCATCTTCGGGGTCGAGGCGAAGGGCAAGAACTGCGGCGAGGCGAAGCTGAACGCGCCCGTCGTCGGCCAGTCCCCCGCGTGGATCGCCAAGCAGGCCGGCTTCTCCGTCCCCGAGGACACCTCGATCATCCTGGCGGAGGTCGGCGAGGTGGGCCCGAACGAGCCCCTCACCCGCGAGAAGCTCTGCCCCGTTCTCGCCGTTCTGCGCGCGACGAGCACCGAGCACGGCGTCACCCTCGCCGAGCAGATGGTCGCGTTCGACGGGCTCGGCCACAGCGCCGCGATCCACACCCGCGACGACGCACTGGTCGAGGAGTTCGGCGCCCGCGTCAAGGCGGTCCGGATCATCGCGAACGCGCCGTCGTCCCTGGGCGGGATCGGCGACATCTACAACGCGTTCATCCCGTCCCTCACGCTCGGCTGCGGTTCCTACGGGCACAACTCGGTGTCGAACAACGTCTCGGCGGTCAACCTGGTGAACATCAAGCGGATCGGCCGTCGGAACAACAACCTCCAGTGGTTCAAGGTCCCGGCCAAGACGTACTTCGAGCCGAACGCGATCCGCTACCTCTCGGACATGGCCGGCATCTCGCGGGTGACGATCGTCACCGACACGACCATGACGCGCCTCGGCTTCGTCGACAAGATCCTCGACGTCCTGAGCCGGCGTCCCGAGAAGGTCTCGCTGCAGATCATCGACTCGGTCGAGCCGGAGCCGTCCGTCACCACCGTGAAGAAGGGCGCGGCCGAGATGCGCGCCTTCCGCCCTGACACGATCATCGCGCTCGGCGGCGGGTCGCCGATGGATGCCGCGAAGGTGATGTGGCTGCTCTACGAGCACCCCGAGGTCAACTTCTCGGACCTCAAGCAGAAGTTCTTCGACGTCCGCAAGCGTGCGTTCACCTTCCCGCTGCTCGGTGACCTGGCGAAGCTGGTCTGCATCCCGACGACGTCGGGCACCGGTGCCGAGGTGACACCGTTCGCGGTCATCACGGACACCGAGTCGGGCAAGAAGTACCCGCTCGCCGACTACGCGCTCACGCCGACCGTCGCGATCATCGACCCGATCCTCACCTCGAAGATGCCCGCCTCGCTCGCGGCGGACTCGGGCTTCGACGCCCTCACGCACGCCACCGAGGCGTACGTCTCGGTCTACGCGAACGACTTCACCGACGGCATGGCACTCCAGGCGATCCGCCTGATCTTCGACAACCTCGCCCAGAGCGTCAACGGCGACCCGTCCGACCCGGCCACCGCCGACGCCCGCGAGAAGATGCACAACGCCGGGACCATCGCGGGCATGGCGTTCGGCAACGCGTTCCTCGGGATCGTGCACGCGATGGCACACGTGATCGGCTCGACGTTCCACCTCGTCCACGGCCGGACCAACGCGACCCTGCTCGCCCACGTGATCCGGTACAACGGCAAGGTCCCGACCAAGCTCACGAGCTGGCCGAAGTACGAGAACTACGTCGCACCGGAGCGGTTCCAGCAGATCGCGCAGTCGCTCGGCCTGCCGGCCGCCACCCCGGCCGAGGGCGTCGAGTCCTACGCCCTCGCGGTCGAGTCGCTGCGCTCGAAGGTCGGCATCCCCGGCTCCTTCGCTGCCCAGGGCGTCGACGAGCTGGAGTTCATCGGTCGCCTCGACGAGGTGGCGATGGGCGCCTACGAAGACCAGTGCGCACCCGCGAACCCGCGGATGCCGATGCTGGCCGACATGAAGGACCTCATGACCGCGGCCTACTACGGCACCTCCATCGAGGACGTTCGTGGCCGCCGCGAGCAGCAGGACGTGCGAGAGCACGGTGCCGTGAGTGGTGCACCTGCGGACAACGCCCCGGCGGAGGCAACGTCCGTGTCCTGACCGGTTCCCACCGGTTGTCTGCTCGCCGTGCGCCCCGCCCGATCCCACCATCGGGCGGGGCGCACCCTTGTCCGTCACACCCGTTCCATCCGGCACACTGACGGTGTCCCCGTCGAAGGAGAGCACATGAGGCCCCTCGCCACCGGTCGCCGCCCGGTCCGGACCGTCACGCTGTCGGCCGCGTCGGCCGTCGGGCTCGCCCTCGCGCTCGGCGCCTGCTCCCAGACCGCCGGTCTCGCCGACAGGGCCCAGAACGCCGTCGACAGCGCCCGCACGGAGGTCGACCAGGCTCGGACGTCGGTCACCTCGATCACGACCACCCTCGACGAGGCACGCACCGCCCTGGCAGGCGCCGACCCCGCTGCTCGGGCGGCGGTCTCGGTCGCCACCGACGCGATCGCCTCGGCGCGGAGCGCCCTCGACGCACAGTCGGGATCACCGACCAGCGCCTCGAAGGCGGCTCTCGTCCGCGCCGACGCTGCACTGGCCACGGCCAGGACCGCCCTCGACGCCGCCGCGGCACGGGTGGACTCCGCCACCGCGACGGTGCTCCGGTCGCTGTCCGCCCAGGTCGAGACGCTTCGGCAGCAGGTCGCCGCCGCAGGCTGAGGCCGCGCCCGACCGCTCACCTCCGCACGGAGCGCGCGGCATCTGTGCAGAACGGGTGAACTTCCCGAGAATCCTCGGTCCGAGGGGTGTACTCGCGCGACGCGATGCCGATGTCTTCTGGTATGGAACCGGATCAGGTCGCACGGCACCAGGGGGAGCACGCCCACCCCGTCGAGTGGTGGGTGGTGGCCGCCTGGTCCTCGCTCGCTCTCGTCGTGCTCGCGGGCATCGGCGGAGCCGTCGGGCTCGGCTGAGCTCAGGCCGCCGACCAGCCGCCGCGCCGATACGCCGGTGTCGCGATCATCAGGACGGCCAACGCGGTCAGCGACGCGCTGAGCATGACCGTTCCCATCGCGACCGCATTCCCGCCCAGCACCCCGACGAGCGGGCTCACCACCCCGGCGACACCCGCCTGCAGCGCCCCGATGACGGCCGCAGCCGTTCCCGCGATCTCCCCGTGCCGACCGAGCGCGAGGGCGGAAGCGTTGGGTGGCACGAAGTTGATCGTGCCCATGAGGAGCCAGAGGACGACGAGCAGGGGCACGAGTCGGTGCGGGAGCAGGTGCACGACGGCGAACAGGCTCAGGGTGAGGGACAACGAGACCGGGAGGGCGACGCGCAGGATCCGCACGGGAGCCATCCGCCGCACGAGCGCGGCATTGACCTGCGCGCCGCCGACCAGCGCGATGCCGTTGACGGCGAACAGGAGCCCGAACTGGTTCGCCGACAGTCCGAATCCCTCGCGCAGCACGAACGGCGACCCGACGACATAGCTCATCAGGATGACCATCCCGAGACCGGGCAGGACCGCGAGCGCCACGAAGTGGCGGTCTCGCAGGAGCATGCGGTACCCGCCGAGGGCGGTCCGCAGTCCCCCGTCGCGGCGCCGCGTCGGGGGCAGGGTCTCCGGCATCCGCCGCCACAGCAGGATCCAGAGCGCCACCCCGGCGAGGGCGAGGGCGAGGAACACCGCGCGCCAGCCCGCCTGACCCGCGATCAGGCCACCGATCGACGGTGCGAACAGCGGCGAGACGCCGATCACCAGCATGAGCCGCGACAGCATCCGAGACGCGTCCGCCCCGACGAACCTGTCCCGGATCACCGCCATGGCGGAGACCGTCGCGGCGGCGTTGAAGAAGCCCTGCATCGACCGCGCCGCGATCATCGGGACGATGCTGGGCGCGACCGCGCACAGCAGCGAGGTCACCACGTGCAGGGCGATGCCGACCATCGCCGGGCGCCGACGTCCGAACCGGTCGGACAGCGGACCGATCACGAGCTGCCCGAGAGCCCCGCCGATCAGCATCGCCGTGATCGTGAGCTGCGCCGCCGTCGCGCTCGTGTGCAGGTCGCGGGCGACGTCGGGAAGCGACGGCAGGTACATGTCCGTCGAGATCGCCGGGAGCGTGGTCATCGACCCCAGGAGCAGCACGTACCTCGCGCTGGGTCGTACCGCGGGTCGACGCGCGACCGCGGTCTCCGGCACTCCGACATCACTCACGAGCATTGATCGTGCCACGTCGTCAGGACGAAGTCGAATCGATTCGACGCTGCGGTCGGGGAACCGACGGAAAGCGCACACCGGACGGCAGGTGCGGCCGCTTCGCCTCGTTCCGGGAGACGCAGGACCGTGCCGATGCGTTCGCTCTCGCCGAGGTCGCGGAGGACGCACGCCTCCTCCCGCCGTCATGGAGCGTCGCACCGACCCAGGAGGTCAGGATCGTGGTCGAGCGCGAGGACCACGAGACGCACGCGATCGTCCGCACGCTCCGGCTCGCGCGTTGGGGACTCGTCTCCTCGTGGGCGACGGATCCGGTCGTCGGCGCGCGGATGGTCAGCGCGCACGTCGAGACGGTCCACGAGAAGCGCTCGTTCAGCCGGGCGTTCGCCCAGCGTCGCGCGACCGTCCCGGCTGACGCGTTCGACGAGTGGGCCCACCTCGCCGCGGAGGCCACGGCCGTCCTGCGCGCACCGGCGCCTGCTCTCGTGGAGACCCGTGTCCCGACCGACGCGAACCGCGTCGCGAACGACGGGCCTCAGCTGCTCGCGCCGCTGCCGGACTGATCGGGCGACGCATCCGCGTCGCCGGACCAGCGCAGCAGCACGGGCGCGATCTCGCCGAGCCCCTGCACCTCGCGTGGCGGCTGACGCACGAGCACGTAGCGCGAATCTCCGGCGAGGTGGTCGGCGGTCGCCTCGTCGACGAGGACGGTGCTCGGTCTCGCCTCGTCGGCGAGCCGAGCCGCGAGGTTCACCGGCGGCCCGAACACGTCACCGAACCGCGAGAGCACCCGGCCCCAGACCATCGAGACCCGCACGGGTGGCGTGATGCCCTCGGAGCCGATCGCGCGAGCGAGCCCGAGTGCGACGTCCGCCCCCGTCGCGACGTCGTCCGCGACGAACAGCACGGCGTCCCCGATCGTCTTGACCACGCGTCCGCCCGCGGCGGAGACCACGTCACGGGCGGCGGTCTCGAAGCGCTGCACGAACGCGGAGAGGTCCGTGTAGTCCAGGCCGGCACTGACCCGCGTGAACGAGACCATGTCGGCGAACCCCACGGCGCGAGGGAGCGGCAGGGCGTGCCGGTCGGCGGCCTGCGGAGCGCGGAGCTCGGCGAACTCGGCGGCGAACCGGCCGGCGACCGCCGCAAGGTGCCGACGCCACGAGTAGACGAGCTGTGCCTCCAGGAGCGGGGCGAGCTCCGACAGCCGGTCGAGGACCAGCAGCCGCGCGCTCACGTCGTCCAGCTCGTACCGACGGGCCATGTCCTCGACGAGCGCCTCGACCTCCCACAGGGCGAGGCGGTCTGCGGTGTGACCGAGAGCCCGCGTCAAGGTGATGACCGTGCTCATCTCGAGTCCGTGGTCCCGCATCAGCTCGAGGACGTGGCCGAGCGCCACCGCGTCGTCAGCCGTCAGCACGTGGTCGTCGGCGTCCGCCCGCGGGAGACCAAGGGTCTGCCAGTACCGACGCACGAGGTCGAGCTCCACGGCCAGGTCCGCCGCGACCTGGCGCATCGTCCAGGCGCGCGTGCCGCCGAGGAGCTGGTCGTCGAGGGCCGAGACGGTCGAGGTCGGCGGTTCCGGGGTCGCCGGACCCCCGGGACCGTCAGCGGATCCGAGGTCGTCAGGCACGACCCGAGCGTAGGTCACGCCGACGCGCGGAGGTGGCGCACGTCACCGGCCAGCACCGAGCGCACCCGGCCGGTGGAGTCCTCGACGACGAGCGAGCCGTCAGGCCCGAGAGCGAGCGCCTGCCCCTCGATCACCGCTCCGCCGGGCAGGTCGACGTGCACCTTGCGTCCGAGCGTGCCGCACGCGGCCGCGCACTCGTCGGCGAGCCCGGCCGCGACCGCGTCCCCGTGCGCCTCACGCCACCTCAGGTCCACCGCGACGACCGCGGTGACCAGAGCGACGAGCAGTGCCTCACGATCGATCTCGCCCAGATTCGCGGTGAGCAGCGACGCGGCCGACTCGACCGGAAGCTCGTCGCGGCGCTGGGACACGTTGATCCCGATGCCGAGCAGCGCGACCGGCCCGGTCGAGGTCGTGACGAGCTCGCTGAGGATCCCGCCGACCTTGCGTTCCGTGTCCCAGCCCGCGAGCTCGACCGCGTCCGGCGAGACGACCACGAGGTCATTGGGCCACTTGAGCCGAACCTCGGCGCCCGTCGAGGTGCGCAGGGCCGTGACCGCCGCCAGACCCGCGAGGAGTGGGAGCCAGCCGAAGGTAGGAACCGGGACGGTAGGACCGGGTCGCAGCAGGTACGAGACCGCGAGCGACGAGCGCGCCGGCGCCTCCCAGTGGCGTCCCGCCCGCCCGCGTCCCGCGACCTGGAGCTCGGCGACGAGGAGCGCGCGATCGGGCAGAGCGGACGCGTCGCGCCCGAGGGCCGCGGCGAGGTCGCCGTTCGTCGACCCGGTGCGGTCCACGACGTCGAGCCGTGCGAGTGGACCGGCGGGGGCCAAGAGGCGCTCCCGGAGCACCGACTCCCGGAGGGCGGGACGGGTCTGCGGCCGGCCGGGATGACTCGTCATGGCGCCATCCTCCCCCGTCCGGCGCGGTGCCGGCGCCGTCCGAATGGGCGTCGTGGTCGGTATCGACGCCGTTGTGGGAACCCGACGGCGCAGACGCCGCCCAGCGGTGCCGGGACACAGCCGCCACGCCAGGACCGAGCAACTAGTCTCGTCGTGTGACTGAGACCACCACCGGCGACCCCGCCCCCACCTCCGCGCTCCACGGGACGGCCACCAAGCTGGACGACCTTCGGGCACGGCACGAGACGGCGGTCGTCGACTCCGAGCGTGTCGCGGCCGACCGTCAGCACCCCCGGGGGAAGAAGACCGCTCGTGAGCGCATCGACGCGCTGCTCGATGCGGGTTCGTTCGTCGAGCTCGACGCGTTCGCCCGTCATCGCTCGACGAACTTCGGTCTCGACCGGAAGCGGCCGCACGGCGACGGCGTGGTCGTCGGCCACGGCACGGTCGACGGTCGGCAGGTCTGCGTGTACTCGCAGGACTTCTCCGTCTTCGGCGGAAGTCTCGGCGAGGTCCACGGCCAGAAGATCACGAAGGTGATGGACCTCGCCCTGCGCACGGGTGTCCCGCTCATCGGCATCAGCGACGGCGGTGGTGCGCGCATCCAGGAGGGTGTCGCGGCGCTCACGCAGTTCGCCGAGATCTTCCGTCGCAACGTCGCGGCGTCCGGGGTGATCCCGCAGATCTCGCTGATCCTCGGCCCGTCCGCGGGCGGCGCCGTCTACTCCCCGGCGCTCACGGACTTCGTCATCATGGTCGACGGGACGTCGAACATGTTCATCACCGGTCCCGACGTGATCCGCTCCGTGACCGGCGAGGACGTCGGGTTCGAGGAGCTGGGCGGGGCCACGACGCACAACACGCGGTCGGGGGTCGCCCACTACCTGGCGACCGACGAGGACGACGCGCTCGACTATGCGCGGATGCTGCTCTCGTACCTCCCGCAGAACAACCTCACCGACCCCCCGGCCTACCCGGTCGACGCGATCGACGTCGTGGTCACCGAGGAGGACCGCGAGCTCGACGCCCTGGTTCCCGACTCGGACAACCAGCCGTACGACATGCGCACGGTGGTCGAGCACGTCCTCGACGACGGCGTACTCCTCGAGGTGCAGCCGTTGTACGCGGAGAACGTCCTGATCGGCTTCGGTCACGTCGAGGGGCACCCGGTCGGGATCGTGGCGAACCAGCCCCTCCGCATGGCCGGCACCCTCGACATCAACGCCGCCGAGAAGGCCGCGCGGTTCGTACGGACCTGCGACGCGTTCAACATCCCCGTGCTGACGTTCGTGGACGTGCCCGGCTTCCTGCCGGGGACCGACCAGGAGTGGAACGGGATCATCCGCCGCGGAGCGAAGCTGATCTTCGCCTACGCCGAGGCGACCGTTCCGCTGGTCACGGTCATCACGCGCAAGGCCTACGGCGGCGCGTACATCGTCATGGGGTCGAAGCAGCTCGGCGCGGACGTCAACCTCGCGTGGCCCACGGCCCAGATCGCCGTCATGGGCGCCGGTGGCGCGGTCAACATCCTGCAGCGCTCCGCCCTCGCCGCGGTCGAGCAGGCCGGTGGGGACGTCGAGACCGAGCGCGCACGGCTGACCTCGGAGTACGAGGAGGCGCTCGTCAACCCCTGGGACGCCGCCGATCGTGGGTACGTGGATGCGGTGATCGAACCGTCGGAGACGCGCTCGCAGATCGTCCGCGCGCTGCGCGCGCTACGCACCAAGCGTGCGAGTCTGCCGCCCAAGAAGCACGGGAACATCCCGCTGTGACCCACGACCAGCACCACGGGACCGACGGCACGGACGGCACCGATCGCCCGGGCGGCAGCAGCGGGATACCCGACCGCGACCTCGACCGTTCCGACAGCACGATCGGCCGCACGCCGCCGGTCGACGGGACGACCATGCACGCCGCGGTCGAGGAGCTGGCGACTGCCCTCCACGGCTACATCGACACCGTGATCGGGGTGCGGACGGAGTTCAACGCGCACGACGCGGACGAGGACCCCCGCGTGCTCGCGCTCGAGAACCGCATCAGCGCGCTCAACGGCGCCCTGTACGACGAGATCCACCGGCTGCTCGGCCTGCACCCGGACCTCACGACGCTCGCGTGGACGAACCGCTGGGCCCAGAACGATCCCGACGCGCCGCGGCCGCAGACCGACCTGGACACGTTCAGCCTCGGGTTCGTCGTCAGCCCGACGACCGGTCCGGCGGGATCGACGCTGGATGCCGTGCTCGAGCTCCTCGACGCCGGTGGCGAGGCCCTTGTTGCACAGCTCACGGGCGCGGGGTTCGAGGTCCTCGAGTGGGCGACGACCCGCGGCGGACCGGCTCCCTTCGACGATCTCGAGGACGACGAGGACGACGACGAGGACGACGAGTGACTGAGGACCGTGGCCAGGAGCTCGTGCACGTGTCGGTCGTGCGCGGAGCACCCGACGACGTCGAGCTCGCCGCACTGGTCGCCGGGCTCGTGGCCACCTCGGGCGGGGACGACGCGGCCCGCGCGACGTCGCCGAACCCGTGGGCCGACCACGCGCGTCTGCTGCGCCGCGCAGGGACGGCCGGCACCGTCGGGTTGCATGGCTCCGACACCTGGCGGTGGAGTCTGCGCGACTGACGGGGCCCGAGCGGCGGACGACCGACGCGCACGCGGCCTCGGCCGGAGGCGGCGGTAGGGTCGTTCGATGAGCTCGACGTCGCCTCGTCACCCGCTCGGTGTCGCTCCCGGGGGTGCCTCCGTCGGGCCGGTGCGCGAGCCCCCCTCCGCCGGCGGGGACGACACCGTCATCCGACGGCCCACGCGCATCGACACGATCGCCGACGCCTACGTGGCGACGGTCGCCCGACTCGACCCGCTCCAGGCCACCGCGATGGGCATCCCCGGTCACGACCACGAGATGACCGATCTGTCGCCGGAGGGGTTCGCCGCCCGGTTCGACGCGGCGCGTGCCGTGCTCACGACGCTGTCGACCGAGGAACCTCGTGACGCGACGGACCGGGTGACCCGCGCAGCGATGCAGGAACGCCTCGGCCTCGAGCTCGAGCTCGCGGACGCCGGCGAGCAGCTCGCGTCGCTCAACGTGATCGCCTCGCCGGCGCAGGCGCTGCGCGACGTCTTCGACCTGATGCCGACGGGATCCACGGACGACTGGTCGACGATCGCGGAGCGACTGCACACGCTCCCGCGCGCGGTCGCGGGGTACTGCGAGTCGTTGCGCGCGTCCGCGCGGCAGGGGCGGGTGGCCGCGATCCGCCAGGTCCGGGAGGTCGCCGCCGAGGCTGCCGAGCTCGCGGACCCCGACCGGTCGTTCTTCACCTCGCTCGCGTCCAGCCGCGCGGCCGCCCGCGCTCTTGACGAGTCCGCGACGTGCTCCCTCGTCCGCCGCGAGCTCGAGCTCGGTGCCCGGGTGGCGCGCGAGGCGTACGGGACGCTCGCCGCGTTCCTGCACGACGAGCTCGCCCCGCTCGCCCCCGAGGACGACGGCGTCGGTCGGGAGCGGTATGCGCTCTGGTCGCGGTACTTCCTCGGTGCCACCGTCGACCTCGAGGAGACCTACGCCTGGGGTCTCGACGAGCTCGCCCGCATCGTCGCGGAACAGGAGGAGGTGTCCCGGCAGATCGCGGGCCCCGGCGCGACCGTGGCCGAGGCCGTGGCGCTCCTCGACGCCGACCCGGGCCGCCAGCTGCACGGGACGCGGGCGCTGCAGGCCTGGATGCAGGACACCGCGGATACGGCGATCGCGGCACTGGACGGCGTGCACGTCGACATCCCGGCACCGGTCCGCACCCTCGAGGCCTGCATCGCACCGACGCACTCCGGCGGCATCTACTACACCCCGCCGAGCGACGACTTCTCGCGCCCGGGCCGGATGTGGTGGTCCGTGCCGAGCGGCGTGGACGAGTTCAGCACGTGGCGCGAGAAGACGACCGTGTACCACGAGGGCGTCCCGGGTCACCACCTGCAGTTCGGGCAGGCGGTCTTCCGCCGGGACACGCTGAACCGATGGCGCCGGCTCGGGTGCTGGGTGTCGGGTCACGGCGAGGGGTGGGCGCTCTACGCGGAGCGACTCATGGCCGATCTCGGGTTCCTCGACGACCCCGGAGACCGCCTCGGGATGCTCGACGGCCAGCGACTCCGAGCCGCGCGTGTCGTCCTCGACATCGGCGTCCATCTCGGGCTGCCGGTCCCGGCGCAGCTCGGTGGGGGCGGTCGCTGGGACGCCGTGGCGGCGTGGGAGTTCCTGCGGGGCAACGCGGCCATGTCGGAGGAGGTCCTCCGCTACGAGCTCAACCGGTATCTGGGCTGGCCCGGCCAGGCACCGTCGTACAAGGTCGGGCAGCGGCTCTGGGAGCAGGCGCGCGACCGCGCCGCACGCGCCGCACGCGAGCGCGGGGACGTGTTCGACCTGCGGGCGTTCCACGCCCGCGCCCTCGACCTCGGCTCGGTCGGGCTGGACGTGCTGGCGAGCGCGTTGAGCTGATCAGGCCAGCAACCGGCTCCCGTACTTGAGCACGATCGAGGCGGCCAGCAGCACGATCCAGGTCACGAGCAGGTACGCGTCGACGTCGCTCCGCACGATCTCCAGGAGTCGACGCTGCAGCCGGCGCGGCAGGTACAGGTTGTCCTGCAGGACGTTCGCGTGCAGGAGCGTCGCGAACGAGACGGTCGTCGCGAGCATCACGAGCAGGCACCACGGGCACAGGGCGCCGATCACGAACATCGACTGGGAGAACAGCCAGTAGGCGAACCCGAGGGCGATCGTGTACATGAGCTGCGCCCCGAGCATGAACCACCGCGGGAACCGCACGCCAGCCATACCGGCCACCGCGATGGTCATCACGACCGGAGCGAAGGCCACGCCGAGGAACGCGTTCGGGAAGCCGAGCAACGCGGCCTGCCAGGAGTTCCCGACCGTGCCGCACGAGATCACCGCGTTCACGTTGCAGGTCAGCGCCGCGTTCTTGTTCCCAGCAAGGATCACCGCGTCGTTGGACAGGACGAACGACCCGAGCAGGCTCAACGCTGCGGCGACCAGCATCACCCCGAAGATCCAGCCGTTCGAGTGGCGCCAGCCTGACGGAAGATCGATCTCGTCCTGCGCGGACCGGCGATCCGGATCGGCAGGCTCGACGGGGCGCTGTGAGGCACGGCTCGCGTTGGGCATGCCTCATTCTGGCCTCTGGGACGGCGGACATGCGAGCAGAGTCTCGCGTCGGCCGCGTACCCTCGCTGCTCGTGACCCGACTGCTGCTGGCCTCGGCCTCCCCCGCGCGGCGCGCCACGCTCGTCTCCGCCGGCATCGATCCACTCGTCGCGGTCTCGGGCGTCGACGAGGATGCCGTCCTCGCGGCGGCGCGCGACCGGTTCGGGGAGCTCGACCCGGCCGACGCCGTGCTGGTCCTCGCCCAGGCCAAGGTCGAGGCGACCGCCCACGGCCTGTTCGACGGCTCGCTCGAGGTCAGCGGGTCCGCGGCGAGCCACGGCGAGCAGATCCTCGAGGCAGACGACGAGTGCACCGGGGCGATCCTTCTCGGCTGCGACTCGATGCTCGAGATGGACGGCGCCATCCTCGGTAAGCCGCGGGACGCGGCCGACGCCGTCGCCCGCTGGCAGGCGATGCGCGGACGAACCGGCGTCCTGCACACCGGTCACTGGCTGATCGACGACCGCTCCGTCGCGGCCGGCGGGACGCGCGGCACGCTCGGAGCGACCTCGTCCACGACCGTCCACTTCGCGAACCTCTCCGACGCCGAGATCCACGCGTACGTCGGCACCGGCGAGCCGCTCGCGGTCGCGGGCGCGTTCACCATCGACGGGCTCGGCGGCGCGTTCATCACGGGCATCGAAGGAGACCACCACGGCGTCGTCGGGCTGAGCCTGCCGTTGCTCCGGGAGCTGCTCGGCGAGATCGGCATCGCGATCACGGACCTCTGGACGGCGTGACCGCGCGCGGTCCAGAGGTCCGCACGGAACGACGGCGACGCTCCGCGAGCAGGGCGGCCGGCCGCCGTCGACGTCCGGCGCGCCCGTGCCATTCGTCGTCGACGTGTCTCGACCCCAGGTCAGGCTTTGTCGGTCGAGAACAACATCGCGCCGCACGACTCACCTCAGGCCGTCCGAGACTGTGGGGTTCCTCCAAGTCTCGCCACACGCGCTTGGGCACTCCCCCAATCTTGTCCGCGCGCCCGGCGTCGAGGGTGATCGGCCTACCTCGTCGCGTTACGGTGAGCCGTGCCCGTCATCTCGAAGGTCCTCATCGCGAACCGTGGTGAGATCGCCGTCCGCATCGCCCGTGCGTGCCGCGACGCCCGCATCGCCTCGGTCGCCGTGTACGCCGACTCCGACCGTGAGTCCCTGCACGTCACCCTCGCGGACGAGGGGTACGCCCTCAACGGCGCCCGAGCCGCCGAGACGTACCTCGACATCGACAAGCTGCTCGACGTCGCGCGCCGGTCGGGGGCGGACGCGGTGCACCCGGGATACGGGTTCCTCGCCGAGAACGCCTCGTTCGCGCAGGCCGTGATCGACGCCGGGCTCGTGTGGATCGGTCCACCGCCGTCGGCGATCGAGGCGCTCGGCGACAAGGTGAGCGCGCGCCACATCGCTCAGCGCGCGGGCGCGCCGCTCGTCCCCGGGACCCCGGACCCGGTCGCCGATGCGCGCGAGATCCACGCCTTCGCCGCGGCGCACGGGCTGCCGGTCGCGATCAAGGCCGCCTTCGGCGGCGGTGGCCGAGGTCTGCGCGTCGCGCGCACGATCGAGGAGATCGACGGGCAGTTCGACTCGGCGGTTCGCGAGGCAGTTGCGGCGTTCGGCCGTGGGGAGTGCTTCGTCGAGAGGTACCTCGACCGGCCGCGGCACGTCGAGACGCAGTGCCTCGCAGACATGCACGGCACGGTGGTCGTGGTGTCGACGCGCGACTGCTCGCTGCAGCGGCGCCACCAGAAGCTCGTCGAGGAGGCGCCGGCACCCTTCCTGTCCGAGGCGCAGAACGCCGAGCTCGTGGCGTCGTCGATCGCGATCCTGCGCGAGGCGGGCTACGTCGGCGCCGGGACGTGCGAGTTCCTGGTGGGCTCCGACGGCACGATCTCGTTCCTCGAGGTCAACACGCGGATCCAGGTCGAGCACCCGGTCACCGAGGAGGTCAGCGGCATCGACCTCGTCCGTGAGCAGCTCCGCATCGCGTCGGGCGAACGGCTCGGGTACGACCACGTCGAGACGCGCGGCCACTCGTTCGAGTTCCGCATCAACGGCGAGGACCCGTCCGCCGGGTTCCTGCCGGCTCCGGGCCGCATCACGACGCTGACCCTGCCCTCCGGACCGGGGGTGCGCGTCGACTCGGGCGTCGTCGAGGGCGACACCGTGTCGGGCGCGTTCGACTCCATGATCGCGAAGCTCGTCGTCACGGGTGCGACGCGCACCCAGGCCGCGGAACGAGCCCGACGCGCCCTCGCCGAGCTCGAGGTGTCGGGGATCCCGACCGTCATCCCGTTCCACCGGGCGGTGATGGACCACGACGCGTTCGTCCCGGCCGATCCCGACGAGCCGTTCCGGGTGCACACGCTGTGGATCGAGACGGAGTTCGCCGACAGGCTCGCCGCGCTGACGGCCGACGCACCGACGAGCGCCCCGGACGTCGAGGAGCCGGGTGCGATGGAACGGGTCGTCGTCGAGGTCGGCGGCAAGCGGCTCGAGGTCGTGATCCCGGCCGGTCTGTCTCTCGGCGGCGGACGCGGCAGGTCGGGCACGGCCGTGCGTCGGCCCGTGCGGCGCGCGACGACGCGCCTGAGCGCCTCCCACGGCACAGGGCTGACCTCTCCGATGCAGGGGACCATCGTGAAGGTCGCCGTCGAAGACGGTGCGGCCGTGATCGAGGGCGACCTCGTCGTCGTGCTCGAAGCCATGAAGATGGAGCAGCCGCTCGTGGCTCACCGGTCCGGTACCGTGCGCGGGCTCGCTGCGTCCGTCGGCGCGAGCATCAGCGCAGGCACGACCATCTGCGAGATCCTCGACTGAGGACGGTGCGTGCGGCGCTCCGCTCCGGCCGCGAGTGCGGCGCGCCGCCGATCGCCCTCGCGCGGCCGCTGGGGAGGCAGCGTCGAGCGTGGCAGTCTCGTGGCATGCCGCGTTCCCAGGAGGGTGACCTCCCTTCCGCCCCCCGCCCGCCGATGCGCCCTCCGCACCCGGGCGACGGCTGGGTGACCTGTACCTGCGGTCGCCGGCACTGGGGCGTGCACGGCGCCGCCGGGCTGCTGCTCGCGCGCCGTGACGCGGCCGGGCGGGTCGAGGCCGTGGTGCTGCAGCACCGAGCGCTCTGGAGCGACCAGGGCGGGACTTGGGGCATCCCCGGCGGCGCGCGCGGTCCTGACGAGTCCGTCCTCCAGGCCGCCCTGCGTGAGGCCGCCGAGGAGGCGGGCATCGACGACGCCGCCGTCCGCGTGCTCGGCGAGCACGTGCTCGACCACGGTCCGTGGAGCTACACGACGGTGCTCGCCGAGGTCGCCGGTGCCGTGACGCCACGGCCCACCGACGCCGAGAGCCTGGAGATCGCCTGGGTCGGTCGCGACGACGTGGCCGGCCTGCCTCTGCTGCCGGCCTTCGCGGCCGCCTGGCCCGGACTCCTCGCGAGGCTCGACCCCGCGGGTCGGGACTCGGGACGCGCACAGGGGCCCGGCGACCGCTCCCGCTGAGCGCAGCCCGGGCGACCGGTGTCACACGGCGCGACAGCAGGTCCGCGCATCGGTGCTCACCCGTGCTGTAGGGTCGCTTTGTTAGGTAAGGCTTACCTTCCTTTCCAGACGTCGTCCTCGTCGGGAGCGGAGTCGAGCCACCGTCGTCGACCAACGGAAGCTGCGATGCTCGCCAACTACCTCATCGGCCTGCGCGAAGGCCTGGAAGCCGCCCTCGTCGTCGGGATCCTCGTCGCCTACCTCGTCACCAGCGGTCGGCGGGGCTCCCTCCGGTACCTCTGGGCGGGGGTCGGCACCGCGGCGCTGGTCTCGCTCGGGTTCGGGGCGCTCCTCACGTTCGGGCCACGCGACCTCGACCTCGCCGCGCAGGAGGCGATCGGCGGGTTCCTCTCGATCGCCTCCGTGGGCCTGGTCACCTGGATGATCTTCTGGATGGGCCGCACGGCGCGCCACCTCCGGGCGGATCTCCAGGGTCGGCTCGACGGCGCGCTCGCGGCGGGACCCGTCGCGGTGCTGGTCGTCGCTCTGCTCGCGGTCGGACGCGAAGGTCTCGAGACCGCCCTGTTCCTCTGGGCCGCAGCCTCGGCAGCCGGCTCGACCGCCGAGCCGCTCGTCGGGGCGGCTCTCGGCCTGGGCACCGCTCTCGTCCTCGGGTGGCTCATCTACCGTGGTGCTCTCCGTCTCGACCTCCGGATCTTCTTCGCGTGGACCGGGGTCTTCCTCGTCGTCGTCGCGGCAGGCGTCCTCGCACACGGCGTGCACGACCTCCAGGAGGCGGGCCTCCTGCCCGGCGAGCACGCGCTGGCGTTCGACGCCTCGGCCGTCGTCCCCGCGGCGAGCTGGTACGGCTCGCTCCTCTCGGGGGTACTGAGCTTCTCGCCGAAGACCAGCTGGCTGCAGGCCATCGCCTGGGTCGCCTACACCGTTCCGGTGCTCACGACGTTCGTCCGATCCGTCTGGTTCTCCGCACCGCGCCGGCGACAGCAGACCACCGGGACCACCGCTGTCACCGTCCAGGCAGGCGGCGCGAGATGACGGCGTCGCGCCGCGACCGAGCGAGGCACGGGGGCGCGACTGACCCGCCAGGCCTGGTCGGTGCGGCGGTCGTCGCCGTCCTCGCCGAGGTCGAGAACGTCGGGCCCGGTACCACGCGTGAGCTCGTCGTGAACGTGCCGCCGGGCACGTACGTCGGGTCCTGCGTGCCGGGGATGTCGGGAGACGGCTTCCGCACCTCCCTGACGGTGACGGCGGACGCGCGCTTCGCCGACGTCCAGACCGTGCCGACACGCATCGCACGGCGTCGGGCTTCCCGGCCTGCACCGAGCTGACCACCGGCGAGGTCCGAGATCTCGCGCGCGCTGCCGACGGCCTCGGTCATCTCGACGCGGGGCCGGTCTTCCTCGTCCACCTGCGGGACCCGCGCACGCACGACATCCCGATGCCGACCTCGCTCGCCCGGGACGACGCGCAGTCCGAATACCTCCGGCACATCGGGTCGCGGCTGTGGGCCGTGCCACGCAGGGTTCCGTACGGCGCCGATCTCACCGACCCAGACGGCGCGTTCATCGGCGAAGGACCGCTCGTCTGAGCGGTAGCGTGACGGCCGTGAGCACCGATGCGATCGACCTGACGAGCCCACCGGATCGCGGCGTCGCGACACGCCTCTCGCTCGTGGCCGTCGTCACGACCTCGACCCTCGAGCTCGTCCGGTCGAGCGGCGCACTGCTGGACCGGGCCTTCGCGTCGGGAACGTTGCCCGCGGCGTCCGCCGCCGTCGTGACCTATGTGGCTCCCGCGCTCCTCGCGACGGTCCTCCTCGTCGTCGCCGGCTCGCGGTCCTCGACGGGCCGGACCTCCGGCTTCCCGTCCGGTCGGGTCGTGCTCGCCGGCGTCGGCGCCCTCGGCGCGCTGCGGCTCGTGGTCCAGGCCGTCGACGGCGGGCTGCGGTTCGGGCTCGGGCTGGCGGCCGCCGCGCTGGCGGTCGCGGTGCTGACTCTCACGGTGGCGTTCGTCGCCGCACGTCCCAACGGCGGGCACCAGGCCGCCCTCGGCCTGACGCTCGGCATCGGGCTCAGCGTCGGTCTCCAGCTGGCGCTCGGGACGTGGGACGCCTACTGGCGTCACACCCCTCTCGGCTGGACGGTGACCGCGGTGCTCGTGGTCGGCGCGATCCTGCTCGCACGCCTGGTCGGCAGCGAGGTCGTCGGCGGCCGCCCACGGCGGCTGTGGGTCCTCGGGCCGTACGTCGCCCTCGCGACGATGATGCTCGCGAACCCGGCGTTCGCCTCGTCCCAGGACGGCACCCGGCTCCCCTGGGCCGGCGGCGCGCTCGTCGTCATGGCGGCGGTCGGGTTCCTCCTCCTGCTCTCGCCGACCAGGCTCACCGCCGGGTTCCGCATCGCGAGCTCGATCCTGCTCCCGGTCGCGATCGCGGGCACCTTCTGGTCGCACGGACCGGTGGTGCTCATCTGGTTGGCGATCGCCGAGGCCGCGGCGGCGGTCACCCTCGCGACCGCGCTCGGAAGCCGCCGATCCGCGCCGCCGACCCTCTCCCGCACCGCCCTCGTGAGCGGCGTGATCGGTCTCGGGACGATCCTTCCCCTCCTCGGGTACCAGCTCGACTACGACGTCCCGCTCGGCTTCCCGAACGCCTGGGTCGTCGTCGCGGCCGCCGTCACGGTCGCCGGCGCCGGGCTGCGTCTGCGCACGCCCGCGCCGCCCGGCGGCCTCGCGACCGGACCGGCCGGGGCGCCCTCCGGGTCGGGCACGATCAGGCCGGACCGGGTCCCGGTGACGATCAACCCGCTCCGGCTGCTGGTCCTTCCCTCGGTCGGGCTGACGGTGATCGGACTGTGGGTCTGCGCTCCGACGGAGGCCGCGCCGACGGCGAGCACGAGCCCGTCGGTCCGGCTCCTCGACTGGAACCTGCACTACGGCGTCTCCCCCGAGACCTCCGTGGACCTCGAGCTGATCGCCCGGACGATCGAGGCGCAGCACCCGGACGTCGTCACGCTCCAGGAGGTCTCGCGCGGCTGGGTCATGGGCGGCGGCGCCGACGTGGCCACCTGGCTGTCCCACCGGCTGGCCATGCAGATGGTGTTCGTCCCGGCGGCCGATCGCCAGTTCGGGAACGTCGTCCTGTCCCGCTACGCCCTGTCCGACGTCACGACCACGCCGCTTCCCTACGGGGAGGGACCCCAGCAGAGGTCCGCGATCTCGGCAACGGTCACGCTCCGGAGCGGGACGCCGCTGCGGGTGACCTCGGTCCACCTCCAGCACCGCGCCGGGAACACCGCGACGCGCCTCACGGAGATCACCGCCCTGCTCGCGACTCAACCGGGCACCGTCGCGCGGGTGATCGGCGGCGACCTGAACGCCGGGCCCGGGTCGGTCGAGATCGAGACTCTCACCGGAGCCGGCTGGTCCAGCGCTCTCGACGTCGCCGGAGGGTCCGCGGGGGCGGCCTCGCTGACCTCGCCGAGCGTCGCGCCCGAGGTCCGGATCGACTGGGTCCTCGGGCAGCAGGTCACCTTCTCCGACTCCTCGGTCCTGACCGGCCCACGGACCTCCGACCACCTCCCGGTCGTCACGACCGTGACGGCCGGGCCCTGACCGGCACGGTCACCGTCCGTCGCGGAAGCCGGTCAGCGACTCGCGCGCGGCGGCGCGCCGACCGACCCGGGCACCGTCGAGACAGGACGGGTCAGCGCTCGTCCACGCGGTGCAGCATGCGCGCGACCTCGGCGATCGACCCCGAGAGCGACGGGTACACCGTGAACGCCGACGCGATGTCGTCGACGGTCATCCGGTGGGACACCGCGAGGGTGATCGGGAACACGAGCTCGCTCGCCTGCGGCGCCACCACGACGCCGCCGAGCACGACGCCCGAGAGCGGGTGGGCGAACAGCTTCACGAACCCCTCGCGCACACCGAGCATCTTGGCGCGAGGGTTGCGCGCGAGCGGCAGCATCGTCGTGACGTACGGGACGTCCTGAGCGACCAGGTCGCTCTCGCTGTACCCGACGGTCGCGATCTCCGGTGCCGTGAAGATGTTCGCCGCGACGTCACGCAGCACCATCGGCGCCACCGCGTCACCGAGCGCGTGCGACATCGCGGTGCGGCCCTGCATCGCGGCGACCGAGGCCAGCGGGAGGACCCCGGTGCAGTCACCGGCGGCATAGACCCCGCGCACGCTCGTGCGGGAGACCCGGTCGACCTCGACGTGACCGGACGGTCGCAGCCGCACCCCGGCCTCCTCGAGGCCGAGGCCCGAGGTGCTGGGCACCGAGCCGACCGCCATCAGGACGTGCGAGCCGCGCACGACGCGGCCGTCCGCGAGCGTGACCTCGACGCCGTCGGCGGTCCGGATCGCCGACTCGGCCCGCGAGCGCGCCATCACGGTCATCCCGCGCGCGGTGAAGACCTCCTCGAGCAGCGCGGCCGCGTCGGCGTCCTCCCCGGGCAGCACGTGATCGCGGCTCGACACCAGGACGACCTCCGAGCCGAGCGAGCGGTAGGCACCGGCGAACTCGGCACCCGTGACTCCCGAGCCGACGACGATCAGGCGCTCCGGCATCGATCGGAGGTTGTAGACCTGGGTCCAGGTGAGGATCCGCTCGCCGTCCGGGACCGCCGTCGGGAGCACGCGGGGCGTGGCACCCGTCGCGATCAGCACGACGTCGGCCGCAAGCACCTCCTCGGAGCCCGCGGCGACGCCACGCGCCTGGACGACCACGGTGTGCGGCCCGTCGAGGCGCGCCGTGCCGTGGATCGTCCGGACGCCCTCACGCTCGAGACGACCGCGGATGTCGGCGGACTGCGCCGCGGCCAGGGCGAGCACCCGGTCGTTGACCGCGGCGAGATCCACCGACGGCGCCGTCGCGACCCCGGCGCCGGTGGCCAGCGCTATCCCGAGGTCACCTGCCCGTTCGGCAACCGTCATCCACTCGGCCGTCGCGATGAGCGTCTTGGAGGGGACCACGTCGGTGAGCACCGCGGCACCCCCCCATCCCGCCTGCTCGACGATCGTCACCGCGGCTCCGAGACGACGCGCCACGAGCGCGGCCTCGTACCCGCCGGGGCCCCCACCGACGATCACGACGCGGGCAGGCTGCGAGCCGGTTGCCGGGGCGTCGGGCACCGGGGCCGGGAAAGGAGTGGTCACGTGCCCCATTGTGCCGTCCGCGCCCGTGCTCCGAGCCGGCGCGCTCCCATCGACCGTCGCGTCTGCGCAGGTGTGCGCGCCGCGCGCGGGCTAGCCTCGGGCACATGGATGTGACTGCCTCCCCCGACACCGACCTCGACCTCGCGTCGACCGACCCGTTCCGCGTGGCACGCGAGGCCGCGGCGTACCTCGCGCATGCCACCGGTGTCCCGCGCCACGACATCGCCCTCGTCCTGGGCTCGGGCTGGGGCGGGGCGGCCGACCTCCTCGGCGAGACCGTCGCCGAGGTCACGAGCTCCGCGGTGCCGGGGTTCTCCGCGCCCGCCGTCGAGGGGCACGTCGGCACGATCCGGTCGATACGGATCACCGGCCATCGCTCCGGCGACGTGACGCACGCGCTCGTGCTGGGCTCACGTACCCACCTGTACGAGGGCAAGGGCGTCCGGCGCGTCGTCCACGGCGTGCGGACCGCGGCCGCCACCGGGGCTCGCGCCGTCGTCCTGACGAACGGCTGCGGCGGCCTGAACCCGTCCTGGGGTCCGGGAACGCCCGTCCTGATCAGCGACCACATCAACCTCACGGCGACGTCTCCGCTCGAAGGTGCGACGTTCGTGGACCTCACCGACCTCTACTCGACGCGCTTGCGGTCCGTCGCGCGAGAGGTCGATCCCGGTCTCGCGGAGGGCGTGTACGTCCAGTTCCGTGGCCCGCACTACGAGACACCGGCCGAGGTCCGCATGGCGGGTGTTCTCGGAGGCAACCTCGTCGGCATGTCGACCACGCTCGAGGCGATCGCAGCACGGCACGCAGGCCTCGAGGTCCTCGGGATCTCGTTGGTCACCAACCTCGCCGCCGGGATCGGCACGACGCCGCTGTCGCACGCCGAGGTCATCGAGGCAGGGGCGGCCGCCGGTCCCCGCATCAGTGCGCTGCTCGCCGACATCGTCCGGAGGATCTGACCATGACCAGCACCGACGCTCGCGACGACTGGCCACGCCTGGCCGATGCGGTCCGAGCCTGGATCGTCGACGACCCCGACCCGTCCACCGCCGACGAGCTCGCAGCGCTGCTCGATCTCGCCGTGCAGGAGCCGGCATCGGGCGACGACGCGCCCGCGGCTCGGCAGCGCGCTCGGGTCGCCGAGGCCCGCGCCGACCTGGCCGACCGCTTCAGCGGGTTGCTGGAGTTCGGGACCGCCGGCCTGCGCGGGATCATGGGCGGTGGGCCGCACCGGATGAACCGGGCGGTGGTGATCCGCGCAGCGGCGGGGATCGCCGCGTTCCTCAACGGCGCGCTCGGCGGGGCCGAGCGCCGACCCCGCATCGTCATCGGCTACGACGCTCGCCACCACTCGGCACGCTTCGCCGAGGACACGGCGGCCGTCATGGCCGCGGTCGGCATCGAGGCGCTCCTCCTGCCGTCACCGCTGCCGACCCCCGTGCTCGCCCACGCGATCCGTCACCTCGATGCCGACGCCGGGGTGATGGTCACCGCGAGCCACAACCCGGCGCAGGACAACGGCTACAAGGTGTACCTCGGCGGCCGCGTCGTGACGGACGCCGGTCAGGGGGCACAGATCGTCCCGCCGTACGACGCCGCGATCGCCGCCGAGATCGCGCGGGTGCACTCCGTCGCGTCGGTCCCTCGGGCGACGGCCGGCTGGACCGTGCTCGGGAGCGACCTGGTCGAGGAGTACACCGCCGCGGTCGTCGCCCTGGCCGATGCGGGACCACGGACCCTGCGGATCATCCTGACCCCGCTGCACGGAGTCGGCGGTCGGGTAGCCTCGACCGTCCTGCGCCGCGCGGGTTTCACCGACGTCATGCTCGTCCCCGAGCAGGCGGATCCGGACCCGGACTTCCCGACCGTCCAGTTCCCGAACCCCGAGGAACCGGGTGCGATCGACCTCGCCCTGGCGCTCGCCTACGCGACCAACGCCGACATCGTGCTCGCGAACGACCCCGACGCGGACCGGTGTGCGGTCGCGGTCCGCGACCCACGAGCCCGGACGCACCACGGCACCGACGGCGCGCGAGCCGAAGGATGGCGCATGCTGCACGGCGACGAGGTCGGTGCACTCCTGGGCGAGCTCGTCTCCGTGCAGCTCGCCTCCGTCGCGACGCCCGGCTCGGCGGCAGCGGCCGACCGACCCGTACTCGCGAGCTCGATCGTGTCCTCGCGGTTGCTCGCCCGGATCGCTGCCGACCACGGGCTGCGGCACGCGGCCACCCTCACGGGCTTCAAGTGGATCTCCCGCGTCGAGGGCATGGCGTTCGGCTACGAGGAGGCGCTCGGCTACTGCGTCGCACCCGAGCTGGTGCGCGACAAGGACGGCATCAGCGCCGCCCTCCTGATCGCCCAGCTCGCCGCGCGGCTCAAGGCCGAGGGTCGCACGCTCCTCGACGTCCTGGACGACCTCGCGCGTCGGCACGACCTCCACCTCACCGACCAGCTCTCCGCCCGGTTCGCGGAGCTCGACCAGATCCCGGCGACCGTCGCGAGGATCCGCCAGTCCCCGCCGACGGCCTTCGGCGGCTCACCCGTCACGGGTCTCGTCGATCTGGCGACGGGGGTCGACGGGCTCCCGCCGACCGACGGGTTGAGGTTCACGATGGCGGACGACACGCAGGTCGTCATCCGTCCGAGCGGCACCGAACCCAAGGTCAAGTGCTACCTCGAGGTGATCGAGCCGCTCGCGCGCGACGCGTCGGACGAGGCGGTCGGCGCCGCCCGCGGACATGCGCGTCGCCGCCTGGACGATCTGAAGACGGAGCTCACCGCTCTGCTCGGCCTGTAGGCACACGGGGCTCGGCCAGTCGCCGCACGGTCTCCGGAGCACCGCCGCGCCTGGAGGGCCTCTCGGCGGCGAGCTCGCTCGACCCGCGGGACGTTCTCCGGGCGCCCGGGGCGACCCGGGCGCCCGGGGCGAGCCGAGCGGCCAACAGGTCCGGCGCGTCGGTCTCAGTGCCCCGCGTCGGTCTCAGTGCCCCGCGTGGGTCTCAGTACCCAGCGTCGGTCTCAGTACCCCGCGCCCGGTCCGGCCGCCACGGAGCCGCTGCCGTCGAGCCCGTCGAGCCCGTCGAGGACGGCAGCGGTGCCGGAGAGCCCGAGTCGGGTCGCGCCGGCGGCCACCATCTCGAGGGCGGCGTGCGCGGTTCGGATGCCCCCGGACGCCTTGATGCCGAGCCGGCCACCGACGGTCGCCGCCATCAGCGAGACGGCGTGGACGGTAGCGCCGCCGGTCGGGTGGAAGCCCGTCGACGTCTTGACGAAGTCCGCCCCCGCGGCCTCGGCCGCCCGGCAGGTCCCGACGATCTCGTCGTCGGACAGCGCGGCGGACTCGATGATCACCTTGAGCACGGTGGGGTGCGGAACCGCGTCCCGCACGGCCGCGATGTCCGCCTGCACCGACGCGAAGTCGCCTGCCTTGGCGGCTCCGAGATCGATCACCATGTCGACCTCGTGCGCGCCGTCCCGCACCGCGCGGGACGCCTCGGCGGCCTTGATCGCGCTGTGGTGCTTCCCCGACGGAAACCCGCAGACGGTGGCGAGCTTGAGGTCGGAGCCCGCCGGCACGATGACCGGGAGCACGGACGGCGAGACGCACACCGAGTACGTCCCCAGGGCGATCGCCTCGGCGATCAGCGCCGCAACGTCCGCGGAGGTCGCCTCGGGCTTGAGGAGCGTGTGGTCGACGAGCCGCGCAAGGTCGGTCCGGTCGAGGCTGCTGGTGCTGCTCACTGGTGCTCTCCGTTCGTCGTGGTGCTGCGTGTGGTCCCGAGGGTGCGTCGTCGCGTCCTCGGGCGCGTCGACCGGCTCACGCGCTGTGCCGACCGGTCGGCCGGGTGACCGAGCCCTCGATCCGGTCGACGAGGGCCTGTCGCTCGTCGTGGTGCAGGAAGCTGCTGCGCGCTGCGACGAGGGTGACGTCCTGCAGGTCGCCGAGCGACCACGCTGCCTGGTCGACGAGGCCGCCCAGCTCGCGCGACATGGACGTGCCGGACTGCAGACGGTTGTCGGTGTTCACCGTCACGGCGAAGCCCAGGTGCTTCAGCAGCGTGATCGGGTGATCGGCGAACGACCGTGCCGCGCCGGTCTGCGTGTTCGAGGTCGGGCACACCTCGAGGGCGATCTGGTGGTCCCGCACCCAGTGCGCGAGGTGTCCGAGCCGCGCGCTCGCCACCTGGTCGCGGAGCGGGGCGTCGACGGGTGCATCGATCTGGATGTCGTCGATGATCCGGACGCCGTGACCGAGTCGGCTGGCTCCTGCCTGGTGCACCGCCGCGGCGATCGACCCGAGACCGTCCGCCTCACCCGCATGGACCGTGACCGGGAAGCTCGCCTCTCGCAGTCGCTGGAAGGCCGAGAGGTGCGTCGTCGCGGGGAACCCCCGCTCCGGTCCGGCGATGTCGAACCCGACCACGCCCCGGTCCCGGTTCGCGAGCGCGAGGTCGGCCACCTCGTCCCACCGGTCGGCCTGGCGCATGGCGGTGACCAGCGTCCCGACCGTGATCGAGAGGCCCGCCGCCGCCGCTTCGGCGACCCCGTCCGCGAACCCCTGCTGCACCGCGTCGAGGACGTCCTGCAGACCGAGCCCGCGCGCGGTGTGAAGCTCGGGAGCGAAGCGCTCCTCGACGTGCACGACGCCGTCGGCCGCGAGGTCGACGATCGCCTCCCGGGCGATGCGGTGGAGCGCGTCGGCCGTCTGCATCACCCCGAGAGTGACCTCGAACGTCCGGATGTACTTCTCGAGCGAACCGGTCGCGACCCCGTCGACGACCGCCGTGCCGGCCTCGCGGGTGAACCAGCGTCCGAGGTCCTCCGGGTCGGTCGTGGGTAGCACCTGACCAGCCCGCGCCGCCAGCTCGACGATCGTCTGCGGGCGCAGACCCCCGTCGAGGTGGTCGTGCAGCAGGACGGTGGGAAGCGTCGCGATCTGATCCCGGTCGACGATCATGACCTCACCGTAACCGGGGGTCGCACCGGTAGCAGCGCCCAGTCGATGTGGCTCCAACCACCGAGCGCGGGCGTCGGCCCGTCCGGGCCGATGAGCTCGTGCACCGAGACCTCGTGCAGCCGTGCCTGCGACGGCTCGTACACCGCGACGCGGTCACCGTCCCGCCGGGTGAGCAGGACGACGTGGCGTGGGAGCGACGTCGCGATCCCGGACCCCAGGTCACCGCCGGCGTAGAGCGGCACCGGGACCCCGAGGTCGAGCGCACGCAGGGCGCGAGACAGCACGGCCGAGATCTCGCTCGTCCTCGAGTCGTCCACCAGGACGGAGCGGTACGCGACGCCCGGGAAGCGCGCCGCAGCGGCCGCCCCCCAGGGCGGCGTGCCGAAGGCCGGCGGCCACGGAAGACCGAGCAGCGCGCCGCGGTTGCTGCGCCGCTGCATCGCCTGCTGCACCGCTCCGAACCGGGCCGACGCCGCGGCATCGGGATCCTGTCCGGGCGGGGAGTCCAGGTCGACACCCCGGAGCTCGTGCGGACGGTACCCGCCGCACGTCTGCCCGACAGCGAGCCAGAGCGCGAGAAGCGGATCGCCCTGCGCAGCGAGCATCACCAGGACCGCGGAGCCGCACGTCGTGCGGTCGGTCTGCCGTGCGGCGGCCGTCCCCCACCGCAGCACGTCGCTGCCGGCCGCAGGTCGCAGCGGCGCGCCCACCTGCGCCTGCGCCCGGACGTCGAGAGACGGCCAGAGAGCGCGCAGCTCGTCGCACGCCGCCGGGGGCACCCCGGCCGCTGCTGCCCGCCGCACCACCTCCTCGAGGTCGGGATGCGTCTCCCCGGGCACGGCCGACGCGGCTTCGGGCACGCGGTCCCACGTGGCGACGACTGCGCCGAGGCCGAGCCGCCGCAGCAACGAGGTGAGCTGCAGCCTCCGCGTCATCCGGCGGCGATCCGGTCGATCACGAGCGGCGTCGCGAGCGGACGCGACCCCTCGGGGGCGATCGTGATCGCCGACACCGCGGACTCCCGCGCGCGTTCGAACCTCTCCGGGGTGTCGGTGTGCAACGTCATGACCAGGTCGCCCGCACGCACGAGCGCCCCGGGCTTCACGTGCATCTCGACGCCCGCGCCGGCCTGCACCGGGTCCTCCTTGCGGGCGCGGCCGGCGCCGAGGCGCCAGGCGGCGATCCCGACAGCGTAGGCGTCGAGCCCCACGAGGATCCCGTCCGCCGGTGCGAGCACCTGCTCGGTCTCGCGCGCCACCGGTAGGGTCGCGTCCGGGTCGCCACCCTGCGCGGAGATCATCGCCCGCCACACGTCCATCGCGCGCCCGTCGGTCAGCGCGGCGGCCGGATCGGCGTCCGCCCGTCCGGCACCCGCGAGCATCTCCCGCGCGAGGGCGACCGTCAGCTCGACGACGTCGGGCGGCCCGCCACCCGCCAGCACCTCGACCGACTCGCGAACCTCGAGCGCGTTGCCGGCCGTCAGACCGAGCGGGGTCGACATGTCGGTGAGGAGTGCGACGGTGCGCACCCCGGCATCGGTGCCGAGCTCCACCATCGTGCGCGCGAGCTCGCGGGCGCGGTCCTCGTCCTTCATGAACGCCCCCGAACCGACCTTCACGTCGAGCACGAGAGAACCCGTCCCCTCCGCGATCTTCTTGCTCATGATGGAGCTGGCGATCAGCGGGATGGCCTCGACCGTGCCGGTCACGTCGCGCAGCGCGTAGAGCTTGCGGTCGGCCGGAGCGAGCCCTGAGCCGGCCTGGCAGATCACCGCGCCGACGTTCTCGAGCTGCGCGACCATCTCCTCGTTGCTGAGGGCGGCACGCCAGCCGGGGATCGACTCGAGCTTGTCCAGCGTGCCGCCGGTGTGGCCGAGCCCCCGGCCCGAGAGCTGGGGAACGGCCACGCCGAACACGGCGACGAGCGGTGCGAGCGGCAGCGTGATCTTGTCGCCGACACCACCCGTCGAGTGCTTGTCGGCGGTCGGTCGCGAGAGTCGGGAGAAGTCCATCCGCTCGCCCGAGGCGATCATCGCGGCCGTCCAGCGCGCGATCTCCGCGCGATCCATCCCGTTCAGCAGGATCGCCATGTTGAGGGCGGACATCTGCTCCTCGGCGACGACACCGCGCGTGTACGCGTCGATCACCCAGTCGATCTGCTGATCGCTCAGTCGCCGTCCGTCGCGCTTGGTGACGATGACGTCGACGGCGTCGAAGGCCTCGTGGCTCATCCGTGCTCCTTGCTGCTCCATGGTCACGACCATCTCATGACGGATCCGCTACCGGTCTGCTACCGAACCGGGACCGTGCCATGACCAGGTCGGGGCCGACTCACGTCCGGTCGCGCAGATCGTCGGGGCCGACTCACGTCCGGTCGCGCAGATCGTCCGGCCCGAAGGCGTCGGGCAGCACCTCGCTCATCGGCCGGATCCCGCTCACCGAGTCGACGAGCAGGTCGGCGCCGCCGTGCTCCCACAGGAGCTGGCGGCAGCGACCGCACGGCATGAGCGCGTTCCCCTGCCCGTCGACGCACGTGAACGCGATCAGGCGCCCCCCGCCGGAGACGTGCAGACCCGACACGAGGGCGCACTCGGCACACAGCGTCAGACCGTACGAGGCGTTCTCGACGTTGCAGCCGACGATCACGCGGCCGTCGTCGACCAGCGCTGCCGCGCCCACGGGGAACTGTGAGTACGGCACGTACGCGTGCGTCATCACGTCCCGCGCGGCGGATCGCAGGGCGTCCCAGTCGATGCTCGAGCTGTCGGTCATGGCGACGTGGCCCCTCTCACTTGACGTACGGGATGCCCTCGGACGCGGGCGCGCGCACCCGGCCGACGAGGCCGGCGACGGCGAAGATCGTCACCGCGTACGGAGTCATCAGCATGATCTGGCTCGGGATCGGCGTCCCGATGATCCCGAGCACCACCTGCAGGTTGTCCGAGAACCCGAACAGCAGCGCCGCGGCGATCGCGCCCTTGGGGCTCCAGCGCCCGAGGATCATCGCGGCGAGGGCGATGTAGCCCTTGCCCCCCGTCATCTCCTTGCCGAACGCGAGCCCGGCAGCGACCGTGAAGAAGGCCCCACCCAGCCCTGCGACGGCCCCGCCGAGCATCGTGTTGCGGACCCGGGTCCGGTTGACCTTGATCCCGACCGTGTCCGCGGCGAGCGGGTGCTCTCCGACCGACCGCATGCGCAGTCCCCACCGGCTCCGGAAGAGCATGATCTGCAGCACGACCACGACGACGTACATGAGGTAGACGAGGACGTTCTGCTGGAAGAGCACCGGTCCGAGGATCGGGATCTTCGAGAGGAGCGGGATCGACAGGGTCGCGAGCCGCGGGGGCGAGTTCCAGGTCGACGCGTTGTCCTTCATGACGGTCGAGAACAGATAGCTCGTTACCCCGACGACGAGCACGTTGAGCACGACACCGACGATGATCTGGTCGACGCGGTACCGGATCGAGAACAGGATCAGCAGGAGCGCCACCAGCACGCCGGCGATCGGGGCCGCGATCAGCCCCGCGTACGCGTTCTGGGTGAGCGTGCCCACGACGGCGGCCAGGAACGCGCCGGCGAGCAGCTGGCCTTCGATGGCGATGTTGATGATCCCGGAGTGCTCGCAGAGGAGCCCCGACAACGAGCCGAAGACGAGAGGCGTCGCGAGGAAGAGCGACCCCGCGAGCAGCCCGGTCACGGGCAACGGGTTCGTCTTGCCGGCGACGGCCCAGGTGAGCAGTGCCGCGACCTCGACGACCCCGAACAACGCCGGGAGCCACGGACCGATCCGTCGGCGGCTCCTGGTCGTCACGAACGAGACGACGGCGACCGCGAGCGCGATGAGGGTCAGCACCACCGCTGCGGTCTTCGACGGGACACGCACCGGGGCGATCGCGAAGAGATCCGTACCGGTCGAGAAGGTGAAGGTGGTGAACGTCCCGCCGGCGGGCAGCAGCCCGAACGCGACGAACGTGAGGAGTCCGAGCACTCCGTAGACGATCGGCGCCCGCCAGCTGATCGGTGCGAGGGGAATGGTTCGAGGCGCCGACGGATCGGTTGCGGCGCCCTGCGGGGGTGCGGTCACGGTGCTCATGCGGCGACCTCCTTCACGGTACGGGTCGATCGTCGGGACGAGCCGGACGACAGGCGGAACACCGACCTGACGAGCGGCGGCGCCGCGATGAACAGCACGATCAGCGACTGCACGACGAGCACGATGTCGATCGGGGTACCGGTGCGTGCCTGCATGGCGAAGCCGCCGGCGCGCAGCGCACCGAACAGCAGTCCCGCCAGGAACGTGCCGAGCGGCTTCGACCGTCCGAGCAGCGCGACGGTGATCGCGTCGAAGCCGAAGCTCGCCGCGACGTCGATCGAGAGGACCTTCTCGGTCCCGAGCACCTGCGCCGAACCGGCGAGCCCGGCCAGGGCCCCGGCGATCACCATCACCCAGATGTAGTTCGTGTTCACCGAGATGCCGGCCGTGCGAGCCGCCTTCGAGTTGGCCCCGACCGCGCGGAAGCGGAACCCGATCGTCGACCGGTCCATCAGCCACCACACGAACACCGTCGCCGCGATGGCCACCAGGAAGCCGGCGTGCAGCCGGAACTGGCTGCCGAGGATCTGCGGGTACAGTGCGGTGGCCTTGATCGGCGGTGAGATCGGGTTGTTGCTCCCGGGTCGCTGGAACGCCGAGGTCGTCAGCAGGTACCCGATGAGGTAGATCGCGATGTTGTTGAGCATGATCGTGACGATCACCTCGTTCGCACCGGTCCGTGCCTTGAGGAAGCCCGCGATGCCCGCCCACAGACCGCCACCGATCGCGGCGCCGATCACGGCGAGGAGCAGGTGCAGGCCCGCGGGCAGGTCGAAGGCGAACCCGATGTACCCCCCGAACACGGCACCGAGGATGATCTGGCCCTGTGCGCCGATGTTGAACATCCCCGCGCGGAAGCCGATCCCGAGGCCGAGACCCGCCAGGATGATCGGGACCGCGACGGTCGTCGTCTCGGTCAGGGGCCTGATCGCACGCACGAAGGTCGGCGCACTGGTGTCGAGGATCGAGCCCTGGAACAGCGCGACGTACGCGTTCGCGACGGCGTGCCAGGCCGCCGACAGGAAGTCGCTCGGCCGCGCGAACAGGTAGGTCGCCGTGCTCTGCACGGTCGGGTCGGCCGCGGCGATGAGAACCCCCGAGATCACCAGGGCGAGCACGATCGCGAGCGTCGTGACGAGCCAGCTGCTCGAGAGCATCTCCCGCAGGATCGTCTCGCCCCGGGACGGCTCGGACGGCTCCGCACCCGTCGGACCGGCCGGTGCCGGTGCGGCCGCAGATGCCGATGCGTTGTCGCTCACGAGCCCTCCTCCTGGGTGGCGATGATGTCGGCCGCGCCCAGGGCGGTGTGGTGCGCGGCCGCCTGGACCTGGGCCTCGTCCAGCGGGACTCCCGCGAGCATGAGTCCCAGCACGTCCCGGTCGGTCTGCTGCGGCACGATGCCGACGATCCGACCGCGGTACAGGACGAGGATCCGGTCCGCGACGGAGAGGACCTCGTCGAGCTCGGTCGAGATCAGCAGCACCGGGGTGCCCGTGTCCCGCTCCGCGATGATGCGCTTGTGAACGAACTCGATCGATCCGACATCCAGACCGCGGGTCGGTTGTGACGCGATGAGCAGCCGCAACGGACGCGAGAGCTCGCGCGCGAGCACGACCTTCTGCTGGTTGCCGCCCGAGAGCGTGCTGATCGGGTCCTGGATCGACGTCAGTCGGACGTCGAACTCCTCGACCCTGCGCTCCGCGCTCGCCGCGACCTTCGCCGGGTCGAGCGAGATGCCCCGAGCGAACGGCGGCTGGTCGTGCAGGTCGAGGATCAGGTTCTCGGCGACCGAGAACGGCGCGATGATGCCGTCGTCGGACCGATCTTCGGGGATGTAGCCGACACCTGCGTGGAGCGTGTCCCGCACGCCCAGTCCGACCAGCTCCGTGCCGTCGAGCAGGATCGACCCGGCGACGGGCTTCTGGAGGCCGAGGATCGCACCCGCGAGCTCGGTCTGACCGTTCCCCTGGACGCCGGCGACCGCGAGGATCTCCCCGCGGGCGACGTCGAAGGTGACGTCGTCGAGCTGCAGCACCCCGGCATGGTCGATCACGGACAGACCGGCCACCCGCAGGGCGGCCTCGCCGAGCTCGGCCGGCTTCTTGGTGACGCCGAGGTCGACCGACCGACCGACCATGAGCGACGCGAGCTCGGTCTCGGGAGCGGTCGGGGGCGCGCTCCCCACGACGGCACCGCGCCGGATCACCGTGATGACGTCCGCGACGGCGCGGACCTCGCGCAGCTTGTGGGTGATGAAGACGATCGACGTCCCCGCGTCCTTGAGCTGACGCATGATGCCGATCAGCTCGTCGGTCTCCTGCGGGGTCAGGACTGCCGTCGGCTCGTCGAGGATGAGGACGTTCGCGTCCCGCGACAGTGCCTTGATGATCTCGACGCGCTGCTGGGCGCCGACCGGGAGGTTCTCGATGAGTGCATCGGGGTCGACGTCGAAGCCGAAGCGGTCCGAGATCTCGCGAACCAGCCGCCGGGCACGGGGAAGGTCGATCATCCGGGCGCCGCGGACCGGCTCGTGGCCGAGGACGACGTTCTCGGCGACCGTGAACACGGGGACGAGCATGAAGTGCTGGTGCACCATCCCGATACCGGCCGCCATGGCATCGCCGGGACCGGCGAACGCCACGGGCACGTCGTCGATGAGAACCTGGCCCTCGTCGGGGTCGTACAGGCCGTAGAGCACGTTCATCAGCGTGCTCTTCCCGGCGCCGTTCTCGCCCAGGAGGGCGTGGATCTCGCCGGGCTCGACCACGAGGTCGATGTGGTCGTTCGCGACAAGACTGCCGAAGCGCTTGGTGATACCCCGCAGCTCGAGCTTCACGCGGCACTACTCCTTCGTCGTGGTCCGTGGCTGCACCCTAGCCGGGCTGGAGGCCCCGGATGCGGTGCCCCACGGACCGATGGCCCAGACAGGTGACCTGCCTGGGCCATCGGTGTGCGCAGTGCTGCACAACCGCTGGTCAGCCGCCGTTCGACCGCTGATCAGCCGCTGGGCGAGCGACGGTCAGTTCGAGCTCTTCGACGTGACCTTGAGGGTCCCGGCGATGATGGCCTTCTTCAGGTCCTCGACCTTGGTCTTCAGCGCGGCCGGGACCTGCGAGTCGAAGCTGTGGAACGGCGCGATGTTGATGCCACCGTTCGCGAGCGTGCCGACGTACGGCGTCGAGGTGTACTTGCCGTCCACGCCCTGCTTGACGGTGTCGTAGACGGACTGGCCGATCTCCTTGATGACCGAGGTCAGCACGATGTCCTTGTACTCCGGGGCCGACAGGTACCAGTCCTGGTCGACGCCGATGATCTCGACGTGGCCGGCGGCCTTCGCGGCCGCCGCGGCGCCCAGCCCGACCGGGCCGGCGACCGGCATGATGATGTCGGCGCCCTGGTCGATGAAGCCCTTGGCGAGGTTCTGGCCGTTCGCCTGGTTGTCGAAGTCACCCGTGAACGAGCCGGTCTGCGCGGCCTTGTCCCAGCCGAGCAGCTTCACGGTCTTCCCGTTGTCGGTGTTGTACTGGGCGATCCCGTCGGCGAACCCGTCCATGAAGATCGTGACGGACGGGAGCTGCATGCCGCCGAAGGTCGCGACCGTTCCCGTCTTGGTCATCCCCGCAGCGACGTAGCCGGCGAGGAACGACGCCTCCTGCGTGTTGAAGAGCAGCGGCTTGCCGTTGTCCAGCGTCACCGGCTTGAAGTTCGCGTCGGAGAACGCGCTGTCGACGAGCGCGAAGTCGATCTTCGGGTTCGCATTCGCAGCGGTCTGGATCGCGCTGGCGAGGTTGAACCCGACACCGATGATCAGGTTGCAGTTCTGCGAGACGAGGTTGTCGATGTTCGGGGTGAAGTCGGTCGAGGCGGTCGACTCGACCTTGACCTCGGTGATGCCGAGGTCGGCCTTGGCCTTGTCCAGGCCCTCGGCACCCGACTGGTTGAACGACTTGTCCTGGAAACCGCCGGCGTCCGAGACCATGCACGCCTTGTAGTTCACGGCGGCGGCGCTCGAGGAGCTGCCGGTCGTCCCGGAGGGGGTGGTCGTGCTCGGGGCGCTGCCGCACGCCGCGAGCGCGAGCGCCGCGATGCCGGCGACTGCCGCCGTGCGAATGATGTTCTTCACGTCGAACTCCTGGTTGATCGATGGTCGGCCGACGGGCGGGTGCGAGGCAGGAGCAGAGGCAACAAATCCCCTGCGACCTGCGGCGTCGTCCCGGCTCGCATGCACCGAACACTAGCGATCGCTGTGCGCCCGTTGTGGGGGATCAGGGCAGATTGACGACCCTTCGTTATCCAGTCGGAATGTTCGACCGACCACTGGGATGGGACGTCCCGGTGCTCGGGACGGCGCCCGCGAGGAGCGTGGTCCTGGCCAGCAGCAGGACCGCGAGCTCGATCGCCCGCTCGTCGACCTCCAGGTTCCCCTGATGGATGTCGAAGGTCTTCCCGCCGGGCGTTCGCGTCCCGAGTCGAACCAGCGCGCCCGGGACCCGGGTGAGGTACCACGCGAAGTCCTCGCCGCCGAGCGACTGCTCCGTCAGCAGCACCGATCCGGGGCCGAGCACGTCCCGCGCAGCCGCCTCGAGCACCGCGGTGGCATGCTCGTCGTTCTCGACGGGAGGCACTCCGCGGTGGTGCCGAACCTCGACCTCGACGTCGTACGGTGCGACCACCTGCTCCACGGCCGCGTGGAAGACCTGCGACGCGCGCTCCCACGCGCGGACGTCGAGGCACCGCAACGTCCCGCGCACCGTTCCCGTGGTCGGGATCGCGTTGTGCGCCGTGCCGGAGTGCACCGCACCCCAGGTGAGGTTCACCCCGGACCTCGGGTCAAGTCGTCGCCCGAGCACCGCAGGGACCTGGGTGATGACCTGACCGAGGGCGAACACGACGTCGCCCGTCAGGTGCGGGCGGGACGTGTGGCCACCGGCACTCGTCACGGTCACCGCGACCTCGTCCGACGCCGACGTGATCGGGCCGATCCGCGTGCCGACCTGCCCGACGTCGACCTTCGGGTCGCAGTGCACCGCGTACACCTGACTGACCCCGTCGAGGCCGCCGGCCGCGATCACGTCGAGAGACCCCCCGGGCTGGACCTCCTCGGCCGGCTGGAAGATCAGCCGCACCCCCGTCGTCAGGAGCCCGTCCGCCGCGAGATCGGCCAGGACGAGGCCCGCCCCGAGCACGGCCGTCGTGTGGACGTCGTGCCCGCAGGCGTGCGAGATGCCAGGGTGAGTCGAGGCCCACGCCACGCCGGACGTCTCGAGGAGCGGGAGCGCGTCGAGATCCGCGCGGAGCGCGACTCGGAGTCGTCCCGTCTCGGTCGAGCCCGGGCCGATGTCGCACACGATCCCGCTGCCCGGGAGAAGGCGCGGCGAGAGCCCCGCGCGACGGAGCCGGTCCGCGACGACCTGCGTGGTGCGCAGCTCGGTGCGTGCGAGCTCTGGGTGCGCGTGCAGGTCGCGTCGGAGCGCGATGAGCTCGGGGCGGAGCCCGGCCGCTGATCCGGCGAGCCTGACCAGGAGGGCCTCGTCGTCCCCCGACATCGGCAGGTCGACCTCCGCACGCGTCACAGCAGCTCGACCCGCCCCTCGGCTCGGAGGAGGTCGACGACGGTCTTGACCTGTTGCGCGTGCGCCGCCGTCGTGACGAGCAGGGCGTCGGGCGTGTCGACGACGACGACGTCCGGGATGCCCAGGACTGCGACCTGCCGACCCGCCGCGGGAACCACGAGGGCCCGGGGCGACTCGACGAGCGACGCGAGTGCCGCGGACCCGAGGATGTGGGCCTCGTCACCGCTCCGAGGCAGGAGCGCGGCCAACGACGCGAAGTCCCCGACGTCGTCCCAGCCGAAGTCCCCCGGCACCACGGCGACTCCACCGGCGGCAGCCACCGGCTCGGCGATCGCGTGGTCGATCGCGATCTTCGTGAGCGACGGCCACCGGTCCGCCAGGACGGCCGCCCGTTCGGGCGTGTCCCACGCGGCCGCGATCGCCCGCAGACCGTCGTGCAGGGTCGGGAGCTGGGTCGCGAGATGGTCGAGCAGCACCTCCGCGCGCACCAGGAACATCCCCGCGTTCCACCGGTACTCGCCCGTCGCAAGGTAGCCGGCCGCGGTCTCGGCGTCGGGCTTCTCGGTGAAGCCGGTCGCGAGCCGGACCCGCGGGCCGCCCTCGATCCCGAGGAGCGCACCGCTGCGGACGTAGCCGAACGCGGTCGACGGCTCCGTGGCAGCGATACCGATCGTCACGACGTACCCCGCGCGAGCCGCGGCGACGCCCTCGCGGATCGCGCTCTCGAAGACGTCGGCGCCGTCGATCACGTGGTCCGCTGCGAACGAGCCGAGCACGACGTCACCGTGACGCCGCGCGAGCACCGCCGCAGCGAGCCCGATCGCGGCCATCGAGTCACGCGGCGACGGCTCGGCGAGCACGTCGGCCTCGGTGGTCTCGGGGAGCTGGGCGCGCACCGCGTCGACGTGCCTCTCACCGGTGACGACCATCACGCCTCCTGCGCCGGTCAGCGGCAGGAGGCGATCCACGGTCTGCTGGAGCAGCGTACGGCCGGTGCCCGTGAGGTCGTGCAGGAACTTGGGGTGACCGGCTCGTGACAGGGGCCATAGACGCGTACCGGCGCCACCGGCCGGGACGACGGCGTGGAAGCCGGGGATCGAGGACGACATACTCCCAGGCTACGGGCTCCGCGAGCGCGTCGTGGGCGTGAGCACCTCCGCTCCGTGCACCGTCGGGGTCGTGGGCGGGCGCGGCGCCTCGACCGGCACGCGGCGGCTGCGGGGTGTCCGGGACGGGGTCCGCGTCGCGCGCGGAGCTGGGAGCGGTCGGTCGACGGTCACTCGTCCGTGACCTGCCATCGAGGCGTGCCGTGGCTCGTGCGTCGGCTGCGGTACGCCCGCTTGAGACGTCGCTGCCACGCCGCCGACCCCGGCTCCGTCGCCAGGTCCGCAGCGGTGGCGCGAACGACGACGAGACCGAGCTCGTCGAGCGACCGTTGCCGGCGCAGATCGTCCTCGCGGTGCGGGGCACCAGCACGACGCGCGGCAGTGGAGCGGTGCGGGTCGTCGTACTCGCCGACCACACCGACATCGGGATCGAGCAGATCCACCCGCGCGACGAACGCGCCGTGCGCGTCACGGATCACGGGGTTGCAGCGTGGGCGCGGGAGCCCGGCGTCGAGCCACAGGAGCCGCAGCGCGCTCTCCTGAGGTGACTCCGCTCCGGCGTCCACCCGCTCGAGCACCTGGATCGCGGACGGCCTCCCCCGCCAGCGATGCCGCGCGAGGGCCATCGCCCGCACCTCGGCGAGGTCCACCACGCCGAGGTGGAGCAGCCGGTCCACGGCAGCGACGGCGGCGGGCGGCGACCAGAGCCGCGCCAGGTCGAACGCCGTCCGCACCGCCGCCGTCACGGGAATGCCGTCGACCACGGCGCGGTCCGTCGCGGGGACCGTGCTGCGGAAGATCCGCGCATGGTCACCGGGGCGAAGTCGGGCCGACCGCGGGGCGCAGACGAGCACCCTGGCCGAGGACGAGGCGCGGACGAGTCGCTGGTCCTGCGCACCGTGCCACAGCTCACCGGTGAACAGCGTCAGGTCGTCGCGGTGCGCAGCGCGCTCGTGCACGCGGGCCGCCGCCCACCCGCCCACGACGCAGCCGGGAGCGAGCCGGAGGGCCGTGGCGGCGATCCGTGCGTCGGCGTCGGCGGGCAGGGCCTCCGGACGCGCTCCGGGCGCCGGCACCCCTGCGACCGTTCCGCCCCAGCACGTCTGCGCCTCGCTGAGGCCGTGCGACCCGAGCTGTGCCGTCCTCAGCACCCACGGAACTACCGCCGAGGCCACGTGGCGATGCGGATGCTCCGGGGCTGGGGTCATCGGACGAGCCCACTCGCATCGCGACGACGCCGCGGAAGCGGATCACCGCACTGTGGACCGCACAGGATCGGCCCGCCGCGGGGGTCGCCTCGCCCGGCTTCGGGGTGTCCTCGACGATGACGTGGGGCTGCCGCCGCACGACCGCGCTACTCGCGCCTACCTCCGTCCGCCGGGGGCTCGCCGGGCGCAGGGTCCGCGACCCAGGCCGCCGACAGCAGGACGATGCGCGCGACGAGGTTGACCCACACGAGGAGCGTCACGATCACCGCGAACGACGCGAGCAGGGCGTTGCGCCCGACGGAGCCCGCGACGACCGACGTCCCCAGCTGACGGACGGCTCCGAGTCCGACGCCGGCGGCGAGGGAGCCGGCGAGCAGGTCGCGCCGTGGCGGACGGACACCCGCGAGCACCACGACCAGCAGTGCGAAGGTGAGGGCATCGACGACGAGAGAGACCAGCGCGCCGATCACAGCGACGAGCCACGCGCCGCCGGCCCCGAGCCCGAGCGCACCCAGGAACCAGTGCACCGCGCTGGTGAGGGCCAGGCTGAGGATCGCCGAGAGCAGCACCCCGACGGACAGGGCGGCCAGGCCGGCGAGCTCCCTCAGCTTCCCGACGACGACGTTCGCGCGGTCGGGGGGCAGGTCGAACATCGCGCGAAGCCCCGTCCTGAGCGCGGCCATCCACGAGACCGCACTCATCACGAGCACGATGACCGCGACCCCGCCTGCAACGTTGAAGCCTGCCGTCAGGGTCAGCGAGTCCGGGGAGATCGCTCCCCGACCGTCCCCGGTGTCGATGAGTCCGGGCAGCGACGAGGACACCGTCGCGAGCACACGGGACCGGAGCGCGTGGTCGCCGCCGAGGATCGCCGTGAAGACCGTGAGGCCGATCGTCAGCGCCGCGAAGACGGAGAACACGGCGCTGTACGCGATGCCACCGGTGAGGACGCCGCCACCTGCCGCGCCGAACCGGGCGTTCGCGCGACCGATCCGCGTCCTCTGCCACCACGCCACCACCGTCGTGACGGTGTCGATCACCCGCCGGGCGGGCGACGCGCGGGGCACCGTGCCGGGAGAGCGAGGCATGCGTCGACCCTACGAGACGGTCTCCTGGGCGGCATCCGCGACGAGCGCGGCCTGACCCGTGAAGGGGTAGGTCATCACCGGCCGCCATACGCCGTCGTCACCGTGGTGGTACGACTGGAAGCCGTCCACGACGAACGACGCCTCGAACCCGGCGAGACCGTCGAAGGCGCGCTCGAGGGCCTCCTCGTCGACCTCGTGGGCGACCGTCACGTGCGGGTGGTAGTTGAACCGCAGCTCCTGCTCGAGCGGCCCGGACCGGACGGCCCGCTCGAGGTCCTCGCAGATCGAGATCCCCTCGACCACCTGGACGAACACGACCGGAGACACGGGGCGGAAGCTGCCCGTGCCCCGCAGGTGCAGCACGAACGGGCGGAACCGGGACGCGATCTCGGCGAGGTGCACGCCGAGCGGGTCCAGCTCGTCCTCGGCGACGACTGTCGGGCCCAGCAGCGTGATGTGCGGTGGGATGAAGGGCGCGAGCGGGTCCCCGAACGATGCGCGAGCCTCCTGCAGGGCGGACCCGTACGGTTCCGGGACGGTCAGGGCGACCCCGATCCGGATCTGGTGCTCACCCCGCTCCGGCAGCCTCACGCCCGGCTCCCCCGCGCCGGGAGCAACCCCACGGTGTCGTAGATGCGAGCCAACGTGCCGCGTGCGATGGCGCGCGCCTTCTCCGCGCCCTCGGCGAGGACGGCGTCCAGGGCCGCAGGGTCGGAAAGGTAGGCGTTCGCACGTTCCTGGAAGGGCCGGACGACGTCGACGACCACCTCGGCGAGGTCCTTCTTGAGGTCGCCGTACCCCTTCCCCGCGTAGTCGGCCTCGAGGCTGGGGATCGTCCTGCCGGTCAGGGCCGAGTAGATCGACAGCAGGTTCGAGACGCCCGGCTTCAGCTCCGGGTCGTAGCGGATCTCGCGCTCGGCGTCCGTCACCGCGGACCTGACCCGCTTCGCGATCACCGCCGGGTCGTCGAACAGCTCGACGATGCCGTTCGGGCTGGCCGCGGACTTGCTCATCTTCGAGGCGGGGTCCTGCAGGTCGAAGATCTTCGCCGTCTCCTTGACGATGTGCGGCTCCGGGACGACGGCGGTCCCCTCGCCGTACCTGCTGTTCAGACGCCCGGCGAGGTCGCGCGAGAGCTCCAGGTGCTGGCGCTGGTCCTCCCCCACCGGGACGAGAGCGGCGTCGTACAGCAGGATGTCCGCCGCCATCAGGACGGGATAGGTGAACAGTCCGACCGTCGTGCCCTCGGAGCCGTAGCGGCCCGACTTGTCCTTGAACTGCGTCATCCGGCCGGCCTCGCCGAACCCCGTCACGCAGCCGAGCAGCCAGGCGAGCTCGGCGTGCTCGGCGACGTGCGACTGGACGAACAGGATGGACCGCTCCGGGTCGACACCCGCCGCGAGGTACTGCGCCGCGGTGCGCCGGGTGCGCTCTCGCAGCTTCGCCGGCTCCGGACCCACCGTCAGCGCGTGGAGGTCGACGACGCAGTACAGCGGGTCGTAGTCGTCCTGCAGCGCCACCCAGTGCGTCAGCGCACCGAGATAGTTGCCGAGATGGAGAGAGTCGGAGGTGGGCTGCATCCCCGAGAAGATGCGTGCCCGCGCCGCTCCGACAGAGCCATGCGCAGCGGTGACCATCGGGCCATTCTGGCAGGTCCGCGACCCCGGTCAGAACACGGGCACGGCGGTCCTGCACCGGGGCGTGACCGCGATCGAGGTCAGGCCGCCCTCAGGTCGCCTCGTCGTCGAACGGCGCCGTCGCTGCCACCCCGGCCCGCTCGACGACGTCGCCCGCAGCCCCCACGACCGCGGCGTCGACGGCACCACTCGTGACCGCGGCGTCCGCGGCACCACTCGTGTAGGTCCGGCCGCTCGGTGTCGGCTTCAGCGCCGCCCCCAGGTCGTTCAGGTCGTCGAGCAGCGCGTCGCGGACGATCCGGCGGGGGTCGTACCGACGAGGGTCGAGCGCCTGCCAGTCGACGTCGGTCGAGTCGAGGCCGAGCTCCTCGTCGACGGTGCGCCGCGCATCCTGCATGAACGCGCGGAGCTGCCGGACCCACCTGCCGAGCTGCTCGGCATAGTGCGGCAGACGCTCGGGCCCGATGACCACGACCGCCACCACCAGGAGGATCAGCGCCTCGCCGCCGTTGATGTCGAACACGCGCTCAGGCTACCCGTCGGTCATCCACTCGTGGCCTCCTGGAGCACCACCCGCACGTCACGGACCGCAGTGCCGCTGCGTACCCTCAGGAGGACGGTGTCCCCCGGTGCCTTCGCCCGGATGGCGACGACGAGCTCGTCCGGATCCGTGACGGGGCGCCCGTCGATCGCGAGGATCACGTCCCCCGCGCGGATCCCCGCCCGGTCCGCGGGGCCGTCCCTGGTCACGGCCGCACCGGACGTCGAGTCGTCCGCCACCCGGACGCCCTCACCCGTGTAGGCCTGGTCGAGGCGGACCCCGATGACGGGGTACGTGGCCGTCCCCGTCTCGATCAGCTGCTCCGCGGTGCGTCGTGCCTGGTTGGACGGGATCGCGAAACCGAGCCCGACGCTGCCGCCGGCGGCTCCCGGTGGCTGGGCGATCGCCGAGTTGATCCCGATGACCTCACCGGCCGCGTTGACGAGAGGACCGCCCGAGTTCCCCGGGTTGATCGCCGCATCCGTCTGGATCGCGTTGATGAACGCGGTGTCACCGGTGCTGCCGGCGGAGACCGGCCGGTTCTTCGCGCTCACGATCCCCGTCGTGACGGTGCCCTGGAGCCCGAGCGGCGCACCGATCGCGATCACCGGGTCGCCCACGACCACCTGGTCCGAGTCGCCGAGGACGAGCGGCGTGAGACCGGTCCGACCGACCTTGATGACGGCGAGGTCGTAGTCGGGCGTCCGGCCGACGAGCGAGGCCTGCTCCATCGACCCGTCGGGGAACAGGACCTCGACCGCCGCGCCCGTCGTGGCGGCGTCGGCGACGACGTGGTTGTTCGTCAGCAGGTACCCGTCCGCGCGCAGGACGAGTCCCGAGCCGGTCGAGGTGCCGGCGCTCGTCGTCACCTGGATGGCGACGACGCTCGGGAGCACCCTCGCGGCGAGCCCCGCGACCGAGTCCGGGGCCCGCGACGGCACGTCGGTGAGCACCGGCGCAGGAAGCTTGGCCGAGGAGAGCAGGCCGTCCTGACCGACGGTCCGGTCGACGAGCACCGCACCGCCCGCGCCGGCGAGCGCCGACACGAGGACGACCGGGACCAGCCACGCGACCGCGCGGCCGCGCGGACGCCGTCCACGGACCGGTTCCGGCACGCGGTCGCCCGACCAGTGACCCGCACGGCCGTACGGGAACGCGTCGGCCGGCAACCCCGGTTCGATCGGTCGCGCGGGCGACGCCGCCGGTCGCTGGTCCGCCGGGGAGGAGCTCGCCGTGCGCGGCCCAGGACCGGGCCCTGATCCCGACGGCGACGCGAACGGGTTGCCCGGTGCAGGCTCGGCGCCAGTCGGCTGCGCCGCGACGGGTGGGTGCTCCGCACCCGGCACGAACGGCACGTCGTCGTCGCTCATGGTCCTGAGATGACTCCCGTCACGGTGTGCCAGCCGCGCATGATGCGCGCCGGGGGGGCGTCGCTGAACGCCTCGGCCGGGATCGTGCGCGCGACCTGCTGGACCTGGTCACGGCCCGCATCGGAGACGATCTCCACGACGGTGTCCTGGGACTGCCACGCGAGGTGCCATGGTGACCGTGAGAGCACGTACGCGCTCGACCCGCCGACGTCGACCCGGTCGGCTCCCGCCACGATCGCTGTGTCCAGGATGCCGCGCTGCTCGGTGAGGACGAGCTGCCCGCGAGGCGTCTCGACGTCGACCTCGAGCACGTCGCCGCCGGTCAGCCGGACAGCGGTGACCGTCGCGCCGGCCGGCAGCTGTCCGGGGCACGGCCAGCCGTTCGCGTGCATCCACGCGAGCACCGCGCCCGGCCCGCCGCCGAGGTCGAGCCCGTCGGCCGTGCCCGCCGAGGACGCGCCGGAGTCCTGCGACGCGACCGAGGGGGTACCGGCCGCGGCATCCTCCACGTGGGCCAGCAGCGCCATGGCCTGGGCCGGGCGCTCCGACGGTACGACGACGTGAGCGTCACCGAGGACGAACAACGCGACCGCGGCCGCGCCGAGTCCAACGACCGAGCTCGTCACCCACCGGCGAGTTCCGCGGCGGACGGTGACGTCGCCGCGCATCCCCCCGGCGGGGAACGGGTGGGTCGGTGCGAGCAGGCTCGTGGTCGGCGGCCGCGATCCCGACGCGGTCCCGGAACCACCGGGCGCACCGGGCCCGCCGTCCACGGCGCCGAGCGCGAGCAGCCGCGCGGTCAGGTCGGGTGCGGGGGCGACGTCGTGGATCGCGCTGAGGACCTGCCGGGACGCGCGCGCCGCGGCGAGCTCGGCAGCACACTGCGGGCACGACGCCGCGTGGGCGAGCGCACGCTCGGCGTCAGCCGGATCGAGCTGTCCGTCGACGAGCGCGCTCGTGAGAGACCCCAGGTGCGTCATGGCGACACCTCGGCCTGGTCGCGAGGCCGATCCGGCACGAGGCCGGGCGCGCGATGGACGAGAGCCGACCTGAGCTGCGCGCGGGCGCGATGGATGCGGGAGCGCACCGTGCCCAGCTTGATCCCCAGGGTGACGGCGATCTCCTCGTACGAGAGCCCTTCGATGTCGCACAGGACTACCGCGGCGCGGTACTCGGGGGCGAGCTCGCCCAGGGCGCGCTGGACGTCGTGGTCGAGGTTGGCGTGCTCGTACCCGCGCTCGGGAGTACCGCGCCCCTCGGCGGTGGCGATTCGTGAGGTGTCCTCGCCGATCGGGTCGATGCGCACGCGCTGCCGCCGGCGCACCTGGTCCAGGAACAGGTTCGTCGTGATCCGGTGCAGCCACCCCTCGAACGTCCCGGGGGTGTAGCTCGACAGGGACCGGAAGACCCGGACGAACACCTCCTGGGTGAGGTCCTCCGCGTCGTGCTGGTTGCCCGTCAGGCGATACGCCAGCCGGTAGACCCGCGCCGAGTGCTCGCGGACGATCTCCTCCCACGACGGAGCGACCCACTGCCCCTCGGTGGTCACGTCCATGTCCTCGCGTTCTCCTCGTCGACACCGTTCACGCACGGGGCGCCGACCCCCGTCAGGTCCATCCTCGCAGCACGGTCATCGGTCACCCGCATGCGCGCCGACCGTCCGGCGGGCTGGCCCGTCCACCCCGTGATCGTCGCCCGCACGCCCCGGAGTCGCCTGTGGAGAGCCTGGACCCGTGCTGGTGACAACGTCGCGACCCGCGCGGACGTTCCCGGGCTCACGAGCGCGTTCACGCTCGCGAGCCCGAGGGACAGCCCCGACCTGCGGCGGTAGGCTCGGCGCGACGTCACGACGATCCACGGAGGCTCCCATCCCGACCGACAAGGCACTCAGCTGGGCCTACAGCGAGGAGTACCTGCCTGAGAGCGACGTGGTGCTGCGGGCGCGGGATCGCGCCGCCCAGCTCGGGTGCACCCCCGTCCTCCCGGGGGCCGGCGCGGTCCTGCGCGTGCTGGCGGCCGTGCTGCAGCCGCGCGCCGTCGTCGAGATCGGGACGGGTGCGGGGGTCAGCGCGCTCTACCTCCTCGAGGGGATGCCCGACGACGGTGTCCTGACGACGATCGACGTCGAGGCCGAGCACCAGCGGGCCGCGAAGCTCGCCTTCGCCGAGGCGGGGATCCGGCCCACCCGCACGCGCACGATCTCCGGACGCGCGTCCGACGTCCTCCCGCGGCTCACCGACGCCGGCTACGACATGGTGCTCGTCGACGCCGACAAGGAGTCCGCGGCGTACTACGTGGAGCAGTCGTTGCGGCTGCTTCGTCGCGGCGGTGTGCTCGTGGTCGACAACGCCCTCTGGCACGACCGCGTCCCCGACCCGGCACGCCGCGACGAGGTCACGACGATCCTGCGGGAGATCGGCCGGGTCGTCCGCGAGGACGACCGCCTGGTCCCCGCGCTGCTGCCGTCCGGTGACGGACTCCTGGTGGCCGTCCGGCGCTGACCGGGCCTCGACCTCCCGCTTCTCAGCCCAGGCTCTCCAGGAATCGCACGAGCAACCGGGCGCCGAAGCCTGTCGGTCCGAGCGGGACCTCGTGCGCCGCCGCGGTCGACCTCGCGGCACCGGCGATGTCGAGGTGCGCCCAGCGTCGGCTGCCCGTGAAGGTCTGCAGGAACAGTGCCGCGGTGATCGAGCCGCCACCCGTCGACGCGTCGGCCGGGACGTGGCGGATGTCGGCGATCGACGAGTCGAGCGCGCTGCGGTACTCGGCCACCAACGGCAGTCGCCAGACGCGCTCCCCGGTCGCCTCGCCGGCCGCCTCCAGCGCCTCGACCAGAGCGCGGTCCTGGCTGAACAGGGCGGCGTGCGTGCGCCCCAGCCCGACCGTCGCCGCGCCGGTCAGCGTCGCCACGTCGATCAGGACGTCCGGCTCGAGCGTCGCGTCGGCGTACGCGAGGGCGTCCGCCAGGACGATCCGACCCTCGGCATCCGTGTTGAGGATCTCGACCGTCGTGCCCGAGTAGGTGCGGAGCACGTCGGCCGGACGGTACGACGCACCGCCGAAGGCGTTCTCGGCGAGCGCGAGCACCGCGGTCACCCGGTGACCGATGCCGAGCTCGGCCGCCGCCAGGACGGTCGCGAGCGCGACCGCGGCACCCGCCATGTCGGTCTTCATCGGGAGCATGCTCTCCCGCGGCTTGATCGAGAGGCCACCGGTGTCGTAGGTGATCCCCTTGCCGACCACGACGACGTGCTGCGGGGCCTGCGACCGCTGCTCCGCGCTGGGCTCGTAGGCGACCGTCACGAGCCTCGGGGGTGTGGCCGAACCGGCGCCGACCGCCAGGATCCCGCCGAAGCCACCCGCGGCGAGGGCCTCGACGTCGAGGACGGTGACCCGCAGACCGGTGGCGCGGGAGAGGTCCGCCGCCTGGTCCGCCACCCACTGCGGGTTCTTGACGTTCGACGGAGTCGCCGCGAGATCGCGCACGAGCCAGGTCGCCCGCGCCGAGGCGGTCGCGCGCACTGCGGTCGCGGCGACGAGCTCCTCGTGCTTGCCGAGAAGGACCAGCTCGGGCGCGCTCGGCGCGGCCTCGGAGCCGGGCCGGGGTGAGCCGGGCGTCGCGCCACCGAAGGTCGGGCTGGTGTAGGCGCCGAGGAGGAAGCCTTCGACGAAGCTGCGTGCGGCTTCCGCTGCGCCTCGCCCGGGCTCGGAGGCGACGGTCGTCACGACCCGTGCGAGACCGGTCGTCGCGCGCGCGAGCGCCGCACCGGCTCGGCGGAGGTCGCGGGCGGAACCCGTCCCGACGCCCACCAGCACGAGACGATCCGGCAGCCCCTCCCACGGCAGCGGGTCGCGCGCGACCAGCGCGCGCGGGAGGTGGAACGTGTACGTCTCACCCGCCGCGCCGTCGAGGCCCGCGCTGTCCGCGAGTCGCGCCAGGTCGATCCCGTAGCGGGCCGCCGCGTCCGCGGTACCGGTCCGTGGCTGGACGTCCTCGTCGCCGTCGGCCGCCGGGGCGACCGGGACCGCGAGCGCGTCCACCTGCGAGTCGACCAGAGAGGCCCACCCCGCGACGTCGCCCTGCGCGAACGTCACCATCGGGAGCGGCCGACGCCCGTCCGCCCGGCGCGCGGTCTTCCGAGAAGCCAACGCAGTCAGCTGACGACCGAGCTCAGCGCCTCGCCGAGCTCCTTCGCCTCGACGGCGTTGAGCTCGACGACGAGGCGTCCACCGCCCTCGAGCGGCACGCGCATGACGATCCCGCGACCTTCCTTGGTCACCTCGAGGGGGCCGTCGCCGGTCCTCGGCTTCATCGCGGCCATGGGGGGATCTCCTTCGTTCGTGCGTACCGGGCCCGGGCCGCACGGACCTCGAGCGAGGCACGCGGTGGCGTCGAGGGGTCGGATGTCCTCGGCCATTCTAGGTCACGGTGCACGGCGGCACCCACGGTTCACCGGTCAGCGGCACCCCGGCCCGCCGCGCCACGCGCGCCGCGGCGCAACGCCGACGGTCAGGGTGGCCAGCCGGAAGGCGGCACGAGACGCCAGAGCTGGTACGCCCAGAGCACCTGCAGCGCGGCCATCGCGAGCGCGACCGCCAGCACCACCGGGCGCCGCCACCGCGCCGACGGCAGGCCCGCCGTGATCGTCGCCATCGGGAAGGCGAGCAGCGCGAAGCGGAAGACGCTCGTGCCGGGCTCGATCACCGCCGCGAGGTAGCCGAGGTAGAGGGGTGACCACGAGAACAGCTCCGGCCCGAGCCGACGCGAGGACCGCGACACCACGAGGGCGACGACGGTCGCCGCGACGATCGCCAGCACCACCGGCGCCCAGCCGCCGAACCAGAACTGCGCCGCATAGCCCCAGGGCACGAAGGGGGCGACGTGCCGGTCACCGCGCCACGCACCCTGCGTCTGCAGGTACGCGTCGGGGACCCCGGTCACCCAGCCGCAGATCGCGGGCCAGGCCAGCCCCGAGACGGCGGCCGCGACGGCGAGGCCACCGAGCCCGACGACGTCCGCGCGCCGGAGACGATCCGTCCCGAGCCGGGAACGTCGCCAGCGCACGGCGGCGTGCACGACGACGACGAGGGCCATCGGCAGCGCGACGGCGCGCGTGAAGCCGAGCGCCAGGACCAGGCCGGCCATGAGCCAGTACCGGCGCAGGACGAGGGCCAGGAGCGACCCGGCGATCAGCACCAGGGCGAGCGACTCCGTGTAGCCGGTCTGCAGGACGACCGAGGACGGGAAGACGGAGACCAGCAGGACGGTCGCGAGCGGGAGGCCGGGGTGGGCGGCGACCGCCCGGGGAGCGCCGACGACGACGAGTCGGTGGATCACGAGCATCGCCACCGCGCCGAGCAGGGTCGCGACGATCGGCGCCACGACGTACCACGGACCCGTCGTGGCCACCATGACACCACGGACCAGGAACGGGAAGAGCGGGAAGAACGCCCACGCGTTCTGCTGGACGAGCCCGTCCGCGCCGAGCGGCAGGGTCGCCGGGTAGCCGTGCTCCGCGATCTGCCGGTACCAGCTCGCGTCCCACATCACGCCCGTGTACTGCAGGTACGACGGGTCGGGACCGGTCCACAGCGTCGCCACCTGGTGGTGCGCGACACCGACGAGCACCGCGGCGCTCCACAGCCGGGCCCCCGCGTAGACCACCAGCACGGTGCCCCACCAGGGCAACCGCGCCCACGCCCGCGCCACCGCACCCGCCGGGCCGCGGACGGGAGCATCCACGAGCGCGCTCACACGAGCCCCCGCACCACGGTGCGAGGAGCCAGGTCGCCGCGGATCGCCGCCACCATGTCGACCGTGCGACGAGTCGCCAGGACGTCATGGGTGCGGAACACCCGGGCGCCGAGCCAGGCGGCGACGGCGGTCGCCGCCATCGTGCCCTCGAGCCGCTCGTCGGCGGGCAGCCCGAGGGTCTCCCCGATGAAGTCCTTGCGTGACAGCGCCATCAGCACCGGGTGACCCAGCGCGGTCAGTGCGGCGGTCCGCCGCACCAGGTGCAGCGAGTGCCACGTGTTCTTGCCGAAGTCGTGCGTCGGGTCGACGATCACGGACGCGGGGTCCATCCCGAGGGCGACCGCGCGGGCAGCCGCAGCCGTGAGCGTCGCGAGCACGTCGTCCACGACGCCGTCCCGCGGGTCCGCGGAACCGGGACGCGCCGGGTAGGCCACACGCAGCGGGTCGGTCCGCGGCACCGCTCCACCGGTGTGCGAGCACACGATGCCGACCCCGGCCTCCGCCGCGACCTCGACCAGGTCCGGGTCGTGCCCCGCCCAGGTGTCGTTCACGAGGTCCGCGCCCGCCTGCGTCGCCGCCCGGGCGACCTCGGACCGCCAGGTGTCGACACTGATCAGCAGGTCGGGGACCTCGGCGCGCAGACGCTCGACCAGCGGGACGACCCGGCGCAGCTCCTCGGTGACGTCGACGTCGGCACCTCGCCCCGCACGGACCCCGCCCAGGTCGACGATGTCCGCACCCTCGTGCACCGCCCGCACCGCGGCGTCGAACGCCTCCCGCTCGCCGAACCGTGCGGCGGCGTAGAAGGAGTCGGTCGTCCGGTTCACGACCGCCATGACGACCGGGTGGTCCGTCCCGAGCTCGCGGCCCCGGAGCCGGAGAACCGCGCCGGCGGCCGGCACGACGCCACCCGCGCCCGGCCCCGTCACCGCTGCCACCGTGGGCGGCGCACGACCCTCCTCACGCGCGCCTCATCGCGCGTCGGGCGCGGCCGGGCCGGGCGTGGTGCCTTCCGGCTTGGTGTCCCCGTGCGCTCCGTCGTGACGGGCGGCCGCCTCGTACGCCGCGCGGAGCGCAGCCGCCTCCGCCGCCTCCTGGATCCGGATCTGCCTGTCACGCTCCTGCACCACGGCAACCGCCTCGGCCGCGTCGTCGACCACCGTGAGGAGGTCGACGTCGGCGGGGTTGATCATGCCGCGGTCGACGACGGGTCCGCGGATCCAGTCCAGGAGCCCGGACCAGTACGTCGAGCCCATCAGCACGATCGGGAAGCCCGTGACCTTGTGCGTCTGCACGAGGGTCAACGCCTCGAAGAGCTCGTCGAACGTGCCGAACCCGCCCGGCAGGACGATGAAGCCCTGTGCGTACTTGACGAACATGGTCTTCCGGGCGAAGAAGTAGCGGAAGTTGACCCCGAGGTCCACCCACTCGTTCATGCCCTGCTCGAACGGCAGCTCGATGCCGAGCCCCACGGACAGTCCGCCCGCCTCCCTGGCACCCCGGTTCGCCGACTCCATGATCCCGGGGCCACCACCGGTCATCACGGCGTAGCCGGCCTCGACGAGACCACGACCGACCTGCACGCCGGTCTCGTAGTCGGGATGGTCGCGCGGCACCCGCGCGGAACCGAACACGCTGACGGCGGGGCCGATGTCCGCGAGGGCACCGAAGCCCTCGACGAACTCGCTCTGGATGCGCATCACCCGCCACGGGTCCCCGTGCAGCCAGTCGGACTCGCCGCCCGACTCGAGCAGCCGCTGGTCCGTCGTCTTGGTGGGGATCATCTTGCCGCGCAGCAGCACCGGACCCTTGCGGTACCCCCGTCCGGGCTGGGGCACGCCCTCGTCGCTCGTCATGGTCAGACTCTATGCAGTGGGCCTGGCGAGATTCTCGGTCGTCAACCAGGTGAGCAGCGCGTCGTGGCACACGTGCAGCTGCCGGACCGGGCAGCGCTCGTCGTCCTTGTGCGCCAGCAGCGGGTCGCCGGGCCCGAAGTTCACCGCCGGGACACCGAGCTCGCTGAAGCGTGCGACGTCGGTCCAGCCGTACTTCGGTGCGGGCATGCGCCCGGTGAGCGAGGCGACGGCGGCGACGAACTCCGCCGCGATCGGCGCGTCGAGCCCCGGCCGGGCCCCGGCCGCCGCGTCGACGACCGTGACCTCAAAGCCGGCGAACAGCTCGCGGACGTGCTCCTCGGCCTGCTCGATCGACCGGTCGGGCGCGAAGCGGAAGTTGACGGTGACGACGCACTCGTCAGGGATGACGTTGCCGGCGATGCCGCCACGGATGCCGACGGCGTTCATGCCCTCCCGATACGTCAGCCCGTCCACGTCGCTGCTCCGGGGGACGTAGGCCGTCAGTCGGCGCAGCACCTCGCCGGCGCCGTGGATCGCGTTGACACCCGTCCAGGCGCGCGCCGAGTGCGCGGCGACGCCCGGCACGCGCACCTCGACCCGCAGCGTGCCGTTGCAGCCGCCCTCGATGCCGGCCACGGTCGGTTCTCCGAGCACCGCGAAGTCGCCCGCGAGCCACTCGGGATGGTTCCGCAGGACCCGGCCCAGGCCGTTGCGCGAGGCCTCGACCTCCTCGTGGTCGTAGAAGACCCAGGTCACGTCCCGCGTCGGGGCGACGAGACGTCGGGCCAGGGACAGGGCGACCGCCACGCCGCCCTTCATGTCGACCGTCCCGCGGCCCCAGAGCTCGTCGTCCCCCGCATCGCCGCCCTCGGCGTGCTGCAGCCGGGAGGGCAGGTTCCCCGCGATCGGCACCGTGTCGAGGTGCCCCGCGATCACGACCCGGCTCGCGCGGCCGAGGCGGGTCCGCGCGATCACGGCGTCACCGTCGCGCAGCACCTCCAGGTGCGCGCACGCGCGGAGCGCAGTCTCGACGGCATCCGCCAGGACCTGCTCCTCGCCGCTCACGGACGGGACGTCGCACAGGACGCGGGTCAGGTCGACGAGGTCGGCGGAGAGGTCGAGAACGATCGGTGAGGTGGGGGCAGTCACGCCCCGACCCTATCGATCGGCGGCCCGACCCGAGCCCGAGCACGCATGCGGCAGCCCACCGGGACGGCGGTTAGGGTCGTGCCCATGACTGACGCGACGACCACGCGGAACGCCTGGGGCTTCGGGCTGGCGACCGTGACCGACGACGGCACCACCCTCGAGGTCTGGTACCCGCACCCCGCGCTCGGCGCCGCGCCGGCCGACCCGGACGTGCCGAGCGACCTCGACGCGCTCGCCGGACGCGACGACCTCCGCAGGGTGAGCACGGTCGTCGTGCGCACCGAGATCGACCTGGACCGCCCGCCGACCGACGCCGCCGACGCGTATCTGCGGCTGCACCTGCTCTCGCACCGCCTCGTCGCGCCGCACGGGCAGAACCTCGACGGCATCTTCGGGGTGCTCGCCAACGTGGTGTGGACCGACCGGGGCCCCTGTGCGGTCGAGGGGTTCGAGGACACCCGCCTACGGCTGCGGGCCGCGACCGGGACGCCGGTGACCGTCCTCGGCATCGACAAGTTCCCGCGCATGGTCGACTACGTCGTCCCGTCCGGGGTGCGGGTCGCCGATGCCGACCGGGTGCGGCTCGGTGCCCATCTGGCCCCGGGGACGACGGTCATGCACGAGGGCTTCGTCAACTACAACGCCGGGACGCTCGGCGTGTCGATGGTCGAGGGACGCATCTCCTCGGGCGTCGTGGTCGGGGACGGGAGCGACGTCGGCGGTGGCGCCTCGATCATGGGGACCTTGTCCGGAGGTGGCAAGGAGGTCGTCTCGATCGGACGCCGGTCGTTGCTCGGGGCCAACGCGGGACTGGGCATCCCGCTCGGCGACGACTGCGTCGTGGAGTCCGGCCTGTACGTGACCGCGGGCACCAAGGTCACCCTGGTCGGGTTCACGGACGCCACGGGCGCGGACCTCAGCGGCTCGGTCGTCAAGGCACGCGAGCTCGCGCGGGTCGACAACGTCCTCTTCCGTCGCAACTCGCTGACGGGCGGTGTCGAGGCGGTCACGCGCGCCGGGACCGGGGTCGAGCTGAATGCCGCGCTGCACGCCAACTGATCGCGGCCGGGCCGTGTCGCGGCGTACCTGCGAGCGGCACCTGATGTCACGATGGCGGCCGTGACGACCCGGTCGAGGCGACGACGCACGCGGCTCGCCCGGACCATCGGCTGGCTCTCGGCGCTGCTCGTCGTCGCGGTCGCCGCCGTCGTGCTCGCCCTGAACCGCACGCAGGTGCTTCCGCTGGCGCAGGTCCGGTGCGCTGCGACGTCGGGCGGGACCAGCTGGTTCCTCTCCCCGGAACAGGCCGACAACGCGGCGCTGATCGTCGGGATCTCGGTGCAGCGCGGACTCCCCGCGCACGCCGCGACGATCGCGATCGCGACGGCCCTGCAGGAGTCCAAGCTCGTCAACGTGACGCACGGTGATCGCGACTCGCTCGGTCTGTTCCAGCAGCGACCGTCCCAGGGCTGGGGAACCGCCGCACAGGTCGTGGACCCGGTCCATGCCACGAACGCGTTCTACGACGCCCTCATCGCCGTGCCGGGCTACCAGACCATGGCGGTCACCGCCGCCGCGCAGGCGGTCCAACGCTCTGCGTACCCCGAGGCCTACGCGCAGCACGAGCCTCAGGCGCGTGCGTGGGCGTCGGCCCTGACGGGATACTCGACCGCTGCGATGACCTGTCACCTGCGCGCCCCGGACGGCGCCGGTAGCGCCGACGCGTTCGCCGCGCATGTGCGACGCGACCTCGGCCCGCTCGCGGTCACGCCCGGGTCGACCACCCCCACCGGCCTGCCGATCGTCGTGACGACTGCTGCGGGCGAGCCGGCGGACGTGCGTACCCGTCAGGCGTGGTCCGCGGCGCAGGGCGTCGTGGCGATCGCGCAGGCGGAACAGGTGACCTCGGTGTCCGTCGCGGACCAGGCATGGAGCCGCGACCGCGGGACGTGGCAGCCGTCGGGATCGACGCTGCCGGCCGGCGAGGTCCACGTCACGCTCGCCGTCGGCTGAGCCCACCCATCGGGGTCGCTCGCTAGCTCGGCAGCGCGGGTCGACGTCCCGTCAGCATGCATCCACGTCCCGTCGGCGCGCGTCCACGTCCCGTCGGCATGCGTCGACGGACAGCATGTCAGGACGCGTCGAGCGCCGCTCGGCGCGCGTCGGCAGCGAGTCAGCGCGCGTCGGCAGCGAGTCAGCGCGCGTCGGCAGCGAGTCAGCGCGCGTCGGCAGCGAGTCAGCGCGCGTCGACCGCCACGTAGTCACGTTCGACGGCGCCCGTGTACACCTGGCGCGGCCGACCGATCTTGGTCTGCGGGTCGAGCATCATCTCGCGCCACTGGGCGATCCAGCCGGGCATGCGGCCGAGCACGAACAGCGGGGTGAACATCGCCTCGGAGAAGCCCATCGCCTTGTAGATGAGCCCGGTGTAGAAGTCGACGTTCGGGTAGAGCTTGCGCTCGATGAAGTAGTCGTCGTGGAGGGCGATCTCCTCGAGGCGCAGCGCGATGTCGAGCAGCTCGTCGTTCTTGCCGAGCGACGAGAGCACGGCATGGGTGCTCTTCTTCACGATCGCCGCACGCGGGTCGTAGTTCTTGTAGACCCGGTGACCGAACCCCATGAGGCGGACGCCCGCCTCCTTGTTCTTGACGCGGGTCATGAACTCCGTCGCGTCGCCACCGTTCGCCTTGATCTCGGTGAGCATCTTGAGCACCGACTCGTTGGCCCCTCCGTGGAGCGGGCCCGAGAGGGCGTTCACCCCGGCGGCGACCGACGCGTAGATGTTGGCGTGGCTGGAGCCCACCATCCGCACCGTCGAGGTCGAGCAGTTCTGCTCGTGGTCGGCGTGCAGGATCAGGAGCTGGTCGAGCGCGGCGACGACGACGGGGTCCGGCTCGTACTGCTGGTACGGGACCGCGAAGGTCATCCGAAGGAAGTCGTCGACGTAGCCACGGGAGTAGTCGGGGTAGAGAAGCGGCTCTCCCCGGCGCGTGCGGTGCAGGTACGACGTCACCGTGCGGGTCTTCGCGAGGATGAGGACGGTCGCGAGCTCGACCGTCTCGGGGTCGAACGGGTCGAGCGACTCCGGGTAGAACGTCGCGAGCGCGTTGAGCGCCGAGGACATCACGGCCATCGGGTGCGCGTTGCGCGGGAACGTCCCCATGAACGTCCGGAAGTCCTCGTGGACCAGCGTGTGGCGGTTGACGCGCTCGACGAACGCGTCGAGCTCGCTCGGGTTCGGCAGCTCGCCGTTGATGAGCAGGTAGGCGACCTCGAGGAAGGAGGACCTCTCGGCGAGCTGCTCGATCGGGTAGCCGCGATAGCGCAGGATTCCGGCGTCGCCGTCGATGTACGTGATCTTCGACTCGCACGACGCGGTGTTGGTGTACCCGGGGTCGACGGTGACGAGACCGGTCTCCTTGAGGAGCGACGACACGACGATGCCGCTGTTGCCCTCGGTAGCCGGGACGACGGGAAGGTCATGGGACCGCCCGTCCACCACGAGCTGGACTACGGCCTGGGTGGGCTCGGACATGCGGATCCTCTCCTGGCGTCGCTGACCGCGCATGCTGCGCAGATGACGCGTCTCTCGCTGCGTTGTCGACCTCGACCGCCGGTTGACAGCCCTCGTTGGCCTCGACCGACCGTATCTTCGCATACCAGCCCATGACTCATCGTTGCGGGCCTGAAGGTCCTTCAGCCCGAGTGATTCACGTCACAGTCATGCGCCGGTCAGGCGCGCGGCTGCCTCCCCGATCCTCTCGTCCGAGGCGGTCAGCGCGATCCGGACGTGACCCCTTCCCGCCGACCCGTAGAACGAGCCCGGGGCGACCAGTATGCCTTGCTCCGCCAGGTCCGAGACCGTCGTCCAGCAGTCCTGGGAGCCCGCTTCCGGGCGCGCCCACAGATACAGGCCCGCCTCGGAGCCGTCGACCGTCAGACCGGCGTCAGCGAGACCCGTCAGGAGGACGTTCCGGCGTCGGCGGTAGACCTCGCGCTGGGCGGCGACGTGCGCGTCGTCGCCCAGCGCCGTCGTCATGGCCGCCTGCACCGGTCCGGGCACGATCATCCCGGCGTGCTTGCGGATCTCGAGCAGGCGCGAGACGAGCGCCGGGTCACCCGCCGCGAACGCGGCACGGTAGCCCGCGAGGTTCGACTGCTTCGACAGCGAGTAGAGCGCCAGCACACCGGTGAGATCGCCGCCGGTCACCCGGGAGTCCAGGATGCTCGGCACCCCGGTCGACGCCCAGGGTTCCTCCCACGCGAGCTCCGCGTAGCACTCGTCCGCCACGACGACCGCGCCGATCTGACGTGCGGCGTCGACGACGCGCCGTAGCTCCTCGACCGAGCGGACCGTGCCGTCCGGGTTGCCGGGCGAGTTGACCCACACGAGCCGGACCGCACCCTCCCAGTCCGAGACGTCGTCCGCAGGGAGCGGCGTCGCACCCGCCAGGCGGGCACCGACGTCGTAGGTCGGGTAGGCCGTCGCCGGATGCGCCACGACGTCGCCCGCACCGAGCCCGAGAAGGGACGGCAGCCAGGCGACGATCTCCTTGGAGCCGATCGTCGGGAGCACGGCCTCGGGATCGAGACCGACGACCCCGCGCCGACGCGCGTACCAGGCGACCACCGCGTCCCGCAGCTCCGGGGTCCCGTGCGTCGTGGGATAGCCGTGCGAGTCGGACGCATCCGCCAACGCGTCACGCACGAGCGTGGGCGTCGCGTCGACCGGCGTCCCGACGGACAGGTCCACGATTCCCCGAGGGTGAGCCCGCGCGACCCGCGCGTAGGGCAGCAGCGTGTCCCAGGGGAAGTCAGGCAGCGTCCCGGTGATCAGGCCCACGGCGGGTCAGTCGCCGACGACCTGCAGCGGCAGTGTCGCGATGATCGGGTGATCCTTGGCGATCATGCCCATCTTCGCGGCGCCGCCCGGGGAACCGAGGTCGTCGAAGAACTCGACGTTCGCGCGGTAGTACTCGCTCCACTGCTCCGG
>JAJYCD010000056.1 GCA_021778635.1 Actinomycetes bacterium | reverse complement strand
GCGAACCCGACCTTCGTGCAGCCTGCGAGCGCACGCAACGAGGTCCTCGCCTTCGTCCGTCAGGGTCTCCAGGACCTGTCGATCTCGCGCAACACGTTCGACTGGGGCATCCCGATCCCGTGGGACCCGACCCACGTCCTGTACGTGTGGTTCGACGCGCTGCTGAACTACGCGACGGCAGTCGGCCTCGACAGCGAGGACCCGGACGACCAGGCGCTGTTCGCGCGGACGTGGCCGGCCGACGTGCACCTGGTCGGCAAGGACATCCTGCGGTTCCACGCGGTGATCTGGCCGGCGATGCTGATGGCGGCCGGTCTCGAGCTGCCTCGGCAGGTGTTCGCGCACGGGTGGCTCCTGGTGGGCGGCGAGAAGATGAGCAAGACGAAGCTCACCGGGATCGCTCCGAACCAGATCATCGACCACTTCGGTTCGGACGCGTTCCGGTACTACTTCCTGCGCGCGATCCCGTTCGGGCAGGACGGCTCGTTCTCGTGGGAGGACCTGGCCGCTCGGTACAACGCCGAGCTCGCCAACGGCTTCGGCAACCTCGCCTCGCGGGTGGCGGCCATGGTCGGCAAGTACTTCGGGGGGGTGCTCCCGGCCGGAGGGGCGGACGGCGCGGCTGAGGACGCCGTCGCGACCGTGGCGGCGACCGCGACGGCCGACGCCGAGGCGGCGATGGACCGTCTCGCTCTCCACGAGGTGATTGCCTCCGTGTGGACCCTCGTCGAGGCGACCAACGGGTACCTGACGGAGCAGGCGCCCTGGTCGGTGGCCAAGGCCGAGGTCCACGGCGACGGCACGTACCCGACCGACGGTCGGCTCGCGACGATCCTGGTGACCGCCGCGGAGGCCCTGCGCGCCCTCGCGGTGCTGCTGCACCCGGTGATGCCGAGATCCACCCGGGCGCTGTGGGAGCTGTTGGGTGCCGAGGCGTCCCTCGGTCCGCTCGACGCGCAGTCGGTGGCGGATTCCGCTCGGTTCGGCAGGCTGCCGGCGGGCACGATCGTGACGAAGGGGGCTGCGCTCTTCCCGCGGCTCGAGGACCCGGCCGAGGGCTGAGTCGTGGCGCGTTCGAGACCGCGAGATCGCAGCTGGCCGCCGGCGCCCGAGCCGCTGCCGTCCCCGGTGGTCGACAACCACACGCACCTCGACTCGGTGGTGGGCTTCCCGGACGAGATCGAGGGCCTCGAGCCGTTGAGCCTGACGGACCACCTCGCCCGCGCGGCGGCGGTCGGTGTCACGCGCGCGGTTCATGTCGGCTGCGAGCTCCCCGCGCTGGACTGGGTCGACCAGGCGGTGCGAGAGCACGACGGGCTCCTCGGTGCCGTCGCGATCCATCCGAACGAGGCGGTGCTGCACGCCGGGATCAGTGAGGAGACCCCGGACGGGCTCACGGCGGTGTTCCGTCCGCATCACGACGTGGACCTCGACGACGCGATCGCGGCGGTCGTCGCCGTCGCCCGCGGCAACCCACGCGTGCGGGCGATCGGCGAGACCGGCCTCGACCACTTCCGGGCCGGCACGTCCGGACGGGTCGTCCAGCGCGAGGCCTTCCGGGCCCACGTCGCGATCGCCAAGGAGCTCGGGCTCGCGCTGCAGATCCACGACCGCGACGCGCACGAGGACGTGATCGACGTCCTGCTCCGCGACGGCGCTCCCGAACGGACCGTGTTCCACTGCTTCTCCGGTGACGAGGCGATGGCCCGGGTCTGCGCCGAGCACGGCTGGTACCTGTCGTTCGCGGGGCCGGTGACGTTCCCGGCGAACGAGGAGCTCCGTCGGGCCCTCCGCGCGGTCCCGCTCGGCCAGGTTCTCGTCGAGACGGACGCGCCGTACCTCACCCCCCACCCGTACCGCGGTCGGCCGAACGCTCCCGCCCTCGTCCCGGTGACGGTGCGGGCCATGGCGCAGGCCCGTGACCTGGGCGTCGAGCCCCTGTGCCGGGCCCTGGCGGAGACCAGCGAGAAGGTCTACGGGCCGTGGTGAGCTCGCGTCGAGCCGGGCCGTCACGCACTCCGATCGGATGAGATCCACATGAGAGACGCGGTCCCGGGGACCTTCCGACTACCGGGGCGGATCACGGATCGGTTACGGTCGACTCGTCTTGTGCGCCGGAGGGCCGGTCTCGTGCCCGGTCCGACGGCCTCGAGCACCGGAACACCGCCCGACCCGAACCACCGTAGAAGCAGAACCGCCCGGCGCCCGACAGCGCAGCCCGACACCGAGAGGTCCCGCCATCGTGACGTCCGTCGCGGAACGACCGGAGAGCAGGCGCGCCCGCGCCGCCTCGGCCGGACCTGACGAGCGAGGCGGTCCGATCACCGCGCTGCGGCGGTGGGTCACCGGCCGTGCGCCGAGCCCTCGGGTGGCGCGCCTCGCCGCCCAGGGGCTCGTGCTGGCGCTCGTGGCCGGCGGCACCAGCGCGTTCGCCGTGATGCACAAGGCCGTCACGGTCGATGTCGACGGTCACGACGTGCACGTCACCGCGTTCGGCAGGACCGTGCAGGACGTCCTCGAGGGCTCGGGCATCGCTGTCGGGGCGGGAGACGCCGTCACCCCGGCGCTCTCCGCGGTGGCGGTGAACGGCAGCGACATCGTCGTCCGGCACGGCCGGGAGATCGAGGTCGTGATGGACGGCCAGAAGCGCACGGTCTGGACGACGGCACTGACGGTCGGTGAGGCGGTCCAGGACCTCGGGGTCCGCGACAGCACCGCGATGCTCTCGGCGTCACGGTCCGAGCCGCTGGGCCGTGCACCGTTGCGCGTGTCGACCGAGAAGACGATCCACCTGGTCGTGGACGGGCAGGTGATCGACGGGATCTCGAACGAACCAACGGTCCGCGACGCGCTCAGGCAGATCGGGCTGGTGCTCAACGAGGGCGACCAGGTCTCCGTCCCGCTCGACGCGACCGCCGTGGACGGGCTCGTGGTGCTCGTGACGCGTGCCGCGCAGAGCGGCGACAGCGTGACGCAGGCGGTCCCGTTCGCCGAGGTCGACGTTCCCGACCCGACTCTCTCGGCAGGCACCCGTCGCGTGAAGGTCGCCGGCCGCGCCGGTCTGCAGGTGGTCACCTACGCGACCAAGGTCGTCGGCGGCGCCGTGGTCTCCCGGACTCCGATCGCGACCAAGACGACGATCGAACCCGTGACCCAGGTGATCCGCGTCGGCACGATGCCGGTACCGAGCCTCGCGAACGTCGTGGTCGCCCCGGGCAGCGCCCAGGACATCGGTCATCAGCTCGTGGCGGCCCGCGGATGGGGCGACAGCGAGTTCGCGTGCCTGATCACGCTGTGGGATCACGAGAGCGGCTGGCGGGTGAACGCGAGCAACGGGTCGAGCGGCGCGTACGGCATCCCGCAGGCGTTGCCCGGGTCCAAGATGGCGAGCGTCGGGGCCGACTGGCAGACGAACCCGGCAACCCAGATCACCTGGGGACTCAACTACATCGCCGGGCGCTACGGGACTCCGTGCGGCGCTCTCGGCCACTGGCAGTCGGCCGGCTGGTACTGACCTTCCACGCGACCCGAACTTGGCGCAAGGTCACGGATCGGTTACGGTAGCGCGTCACCCTTCAACGACGACGACGCCCCGAGTGGCGGTCGGACGGGGTGCGAACGGCCGGGTCGAGCTCTTCTCGACGGGCCGTGACGGCCGGATCGGGGATCCGGGAGCAGCGTGCGGGACCCCCCTCCGGGTCCTGCTGACACGAGCGTCGACACCATAGAGATCGCTGGACGTGCTGTGCGCCCGCCGGGCGCGACCCACCCCCGTGCCCGGGTTCACCGACGTCTGGACACCTGTGCGAATCCTCACCTCTGCCACCGGCGTGCGCTCGTGGCTCTCGTCCCAGCTCCTGCGCGGGCCCGCCCGCATGACCTCCCTCGCCCTCCGGGCCGCCGCACGACTCCGCCGCCCCCGTTCGCCGAGACGCATGATCGTCGCCGCCGGCGCGTTCGTCCTCCTCCTCGGCTCCTCCGGCGCCGCCTACGCGCAGGCGCACAAGACCGTCACGATCGACGTGGACGGTACCGTCACCACCGTCACGACCTTCGCCGGGAGCGTCGACGGCGTGCTGCACGACCGTCACATCGCGCTCGCCGGTCGCGACACCGTCGCACCGAGCGCCGGTTCCTCGCTCAGCGACGGCTCGGAGATCGTCGTCCGGCACGCGCACCAGGTCGAGGTCTCGACCGACGGCGTCGTGTCCACCGTGTGGACCACGGCGCTCACGGCCGAGGAGGCGCTCCAGACCTTCGCGTCGCGAGGGAGCGACATCCGGCTCGTCGCCTCTCGTTCCAGCGCGGGTCGTGCCCCGCTCTCGTTGTCGCTGAGGGTCGCCGGTCAGGTCACCGTGAAGGTCGACGGGTCGTCGCAGGTCGTGGCAGGTGACGCGAGGACGATCGCGACGGTCCTCGCGGACCTCGGCATCACGCTGGGAGACCTCGATCAGGTCGCGGTGACCCACGACGCGACGGGCGCCGTGACGGTCACGGTCAGCCGTGTCCTGGTCGCCGACGTGTCGCGCGTCGAGGCGATCGGGTTCGCGACCGTCACGACGCAGGACCCGAGCCGCTACGTCGGGCAGAAGGCCGTCCGCACCGCCGGCGTCGACGGGGCTCGGACGATCGTCGAACGCGTCACGACCACCGACGGTGTCGAGACGTCGCGCGAGCCGCTCTCCGCGGTCGTCACGGCGGCACCCGTGGACCAGGTCGTCGCGGTGGGCACGAAGCCGCGTCCGGTCGCTGCGGCGGCACCCGTGGCCGTCGGCGGCAGCGCGTCGTCGCTCAACTGGGCCGCGCTGGCCATGTGCGAGTCCGGCGGCAACCCCACGATCGTGTCGCGGAACGGCCTGTACTACGGCCTGTACCAGTTCTCGGTGGGGACGTGGCAGGCCGTCGGCGGGAGCGGGCTGCCGTCGCAGGCGTCCGCCGCCGAGCAGACCGCCCGCGCGCAGCTGCTGTACGCCCGCTCGGGTGCCGGCCAGTGGCCGGTCTGCGGCGCGAAGCTGTCGAGCTGAACCGACCGGCGGGCGGTGCGGGTCACCACCCCCGATAGGCTCGTCGTCGTGACTGACACCCCAGGCGCCCTGCTGGGCCCGGCCGAGATCCGGGACCTGGCGGGGCGTCTGGGCGTGCGCCCGACGAAGACGCTCGGCCAGAACTTCGTGGTCGACGGCGGGACGGTGCGCAAGATCGTCCGGTCGGCCGGGGTCGTCCCCGGGGAGCGCGTGGTCGAGATCGGCCCGGGTCTCGGCTCGCTCACGCTCGGGCTGCTGGACGCCGGTGCGAGCGTGGTGGCGGTCGAGATCGACCCGGTGCTCGCCCGCGCGCTGCCCGGCACGGTCGCCGCGCACCTGCCGCGGGTGGTGGGTACCGACCTCTTCACCGTCGTGACGGCCGACGCCCTCGACGTCGACGAGCTTCCTGGTGCCGCGCCCACGGCGCTGGTCGCCAACCTGCCGTACAACGTCTCCGTCCCGGTGCTGCTGACCTTCCTCGAGCGCTTCCCGTCGCTCGAGCGCGTGCTCGTGATGGTGCAGGCGGAGGTCGCGGACCGGCTCGCCGCGCCGCCCGGCAGCCGGACCTACGGCGTGCCCTCGGCCAAGGTCGCGTGGTACGCGTCGGCCCGCCGGACGTCGACGGTCTCGCGTTCGGTGTTCTGGCCCGTCCCGAACGTCGACTCCGCGCTCGTGCGGCTGGAGCGCCGCGACCTGCCGGAGACGACGGCGACGCGCGAGCAGGTCTTCGCGGTGGTCGACGCGGCATTCGGCCAGCGCCGCAAGATGTTGAGATCGGCGCTCGGGAGCCTCGCCGGGTCGCCCGACCGAGCCGAGCGGGCGTTGCACGCTGCGGGCGTCGACCCCCACGCGCGGGGTGAGCAGCTCCCCGTCGAGGCGTTCGCCCGCATCGCCGAGGAGCTGGCCGCCGGTGCCCCGACCGACGTCGGACCTGGCACAGTGGGAACGTGAGCCTCCCCGTGACGCGTGCCGACCGCGAGGTCCGCGTCCGCGCGCCCGGCAAGGTGAACCTGTCCCTCCGCGTCGGGCCGCGACGGCGGGACGGGTACCACCCGGTCTCGAGCGTGTTCCAGGCCGTGTCGGTCTACGAGGACGTGATCGCGCGCCCGGGGGACGGGTTCGTCGTCACGGTCTCCGGCCAGCAGTCCGATCGCGTGCCGACGGACCCGAGCAACCTCGCACTCCGCGCCGCCCACCTGCTCGCCGACCGCGCCGGCGTCGTCGACGGGGTGCACCTGCACCTGCACAAGGGCGTGCCGGTGGCCGGTGGCATGGCGGGTGGCTCGGCGGACGCCGCGGCCGCGCTCGTGGCCTGCGACGCGCTCTGGGACACCGGGCTGTCGCGCGAGGAGCTCGGACAGCTCGCGGCGGTGCTCGGGGCCGACGTGCCGTTCGCCCTGATGGGACACGTGGCGGTCGGGTCCGGACGCGGTGACCTGCTCACGCCGGCGCTCACGCGGGGCGAGTACCACTGGGCCTTCGCGGTCCGGGACTCCGGGCTCTCGACGGTCGACGTCTACCGCGCGTTCGACGAGCTCATGCCCGACGGCGCGGTCCTGGACCCGGACGCCGATCGCACGGTGCTGCGCGCGGTGCGTGCGGGCGACCCGGCAGCGCTGGGCGCGGCCCTGCACAACGACCTGCAGGCGGCGGCGCTCGTGCTCGCACCGGAGCTCGCGGTGACCCTCGAGGTCGCGAACGATGCGGGTGCCCTCGGTGCGATCGTCTCCGGTTCGGGTCCGACCGTCGCGGCGTTGGCGCGCAGTCGCCAGCACGCGGTCATGATCGCGGCGGCGTTCACCGCTGCCGACGTCGCCGACTCGGTCGTGACGGCCGTCGGCGCGGTCGCGGGCGCGCGCCTCGTCCCGAGCGCCCTCGTCGACTAGCACCGCACGCGACCCCGGCACCCGCTCGACCCTCAGCACCCTCAGCACCCTCAGCACGGCACCACACGGACAGGACGACATGGCACACCTGCTCGGAGCGGACGCGATCTCGCTCACCCTCGGCACCAGGACCCTGCTCGACGGGGTGAGCCTGGGCATCGACGACGGCGCCCGGATCGGCGTCGTGGGACCCAACGGTGCGGGGAAGTCGACGCTGCTGCGGCTGCTCACCGGGCGAGGCGAGCCGGACTCGGGACGGGTCACGATGGCGGGCGGCCTCGACGTCGTGCTCCTCGACCAGCGTGACGAGCTTCCCGCCGGCACCACCGTGCGCGAGCTCGTCCACGGCGTCGCCGACGAGCACACCTGGGCGACGGACCCGCGTGTCCGGGACGTGCACGCCGGCCTGCTCTCCGACGTGGACCTCACGGCGGACGTCGCGACGCTCTCGGGCGGGCAGCGGCGACGGACCGCGCTCGCGGCGCTGCTCGTGGGCGACCACGACGTGATCGCGCTCGACGAGCCGACCAACCACCTCGACGTCGAGGGCGTCGCGTGGCTCGCGGAGCACCTCAAGGGCAGGTTCGCCGGCTCCGGCGGCCAGGGTCGCGGTGCGCTCGTCGTCGTGACGCACGACCGGTGGTTCCTCGACGAGGTGTGCACGCGCATGTGGGAGGTGACGGGCAGCGCGGGTGGTGGTGCGGTCGCGCAGTACGAGGGCGGCTACGCGGCGTACGTGCTCGCGCGCGCCGAGCGGGAGCGGAGCGCGGCGACGTCGGCGCAGAAGCGCGACAACCTGTTGCGCAAGGAGCTCGCCTGGCTCCGCCGGGGCGCGCCCGCGCGGACGTCCAAACCCAAGTTCCGGCTGGACGCCGCCGCCGAGCTCATCGCCGACGAGCCGGCGCCGCGTGACTCGCTCGAGCTCACGCGGATGGCGACCTCCCGGCTGGGCAAGGACGTGCTCGACGTCGAGGACGTGACCCTGGCGTACCCCGGGAGCGAGCCGCTCTTCCGCGACGTCACCTGGCGGCTCGGCCCGGGGGACCGCTACGGCGTGGTCGGCGTGAACGGAGCGGGCAAGACGACGTTGCTCCGCCTGCTCGCGGGCGAGGTCGTGCCCGGCGCAGGACGGGTCAAGCGCGGGAAGACCGTCAACGTCGCGCAGCTCACTCAGGACGTCGAGGAGCTCGGCGAGCTCGAGGACCTTGTGGTCGTCGAGGCGGTCGAGCGCGAGCGCCGGTCGATCGTGGTCGGCGGCAAGGAGCTCACGGCCGCCCAGCTCGTGGAGCGGCTGGGCTTCCCGCGCGAGCGTGCGCGCACCCGGGTCCGGGACCTCTCCGGTGGCGAGCGCCGACGTCTGCAGCTCTTGCGGCTGCTCGTCGGCGAACCGAACGTGCTGCTGCTCGACGAGCCGACGAACGACCTCGACACGGACACGCTGGCGGCTCTCGAGGACCTGCTCGACGGCTGGCCCGGGACGCTCGTCGTCGTGTCGCACGACCGGTACCTGCTCGAGCGGGTGTGCGACCGGCAGGTGGCGCTCCTGGGCGACGGCACGATCCGGGACCTGCCGGGCGGGGTCGAGGAGTACCTGCGCCTGCGCAGGGCGGCGCAGGCGGCGCCGACGCCGTCCACGGCCGGTGCGGGCGAGGAGCGGCGCGACGGGGCCGGGGCGGGAGCGAGCCAGGCCGAGGTGCGCGCGGCCCGCAAGGAGCTCGGACGTCTGGAGCGTCGTCTCGGGAAGATCGGCGAGCTCGAGTCGAGGCTGCACGAGCGGATGGCAGCCCAGGCCACCGACCACCAGGCGGTGCTGGCTCTCGACGCCGAGCTGCGGGCGCTCGCGGCCGAGCGGGCCGTGCTCGAGGACGAGTGGATGGTCGTGGCCGAGGCCGCCGAGTGACCCGCCCGTCGTGGCACGTCGCGAGCGACGCCGTCCGCTGGCGGGTCGTCCTGGCCGCGGTGGCCGTGGTGACGTTCGCGATCCGGTTCGTCCCCCTCGCCGCGTCCGGCATGCTCGGCGCCGAGTACGGCTACGACGACGGCGTGCACCTCTCGCTCGCCGAGCACCTGATCGCGGGTCAGCTCCCGTACCGGGACGTGCTGTTCGTGCACCCACCCGGCATCGTGCTGGCGCTCGCCCCGGCGGCGGCGCTGGCCCGGCTGATCGGGGACCCGGGGGCGCTCGCCGCAGGACGCCTCCTGGTCACGGCGGTCGGGATGCTCAACGCGGTCCTCGTCGCCCGGATCCTGCGACGGCGGGGACTCGTCGCCGCCGCGACGGGAGGGCTCGCCTACGCGCTCTGGGGGCCGGCGATCGCAGCGGAACGGTCGATCTACCTCGAGCCGTTCATCGGGCTGGGACTGCTGATCGCCCTCGCGGCGCTCGCACGACGGCGCGACGGTGGCTCGCACCCAGGCGCGCCGGTGATCGCCGATGTCGGTCCGGGTCGCGACCGGCCGGATCGTCGGGCCGCGGCCGCGCTCCCGGGCCGCACCGGTCGCGCGACGCTCGCCGTCGCGGGGATCGCCCTGGGCATCGCCGTGACGTTCAAGGTGTGGGTCGTGCTGGACCTCGCCGTGGTGGGGCTGCTGGTCCTCGCGCGCCACGGGCTCCGGGGCGCGGTCCGGTGGGTCGGCTGGGTGCTGGTCGGCGCCGTGCCGATCCTCCTGCCCTTCGCGTGGGCGGCGCCCCGGGCGATGTGGGACGACGTGGTCCTGGCGCAGGTCGGCCGCCCGCGCACCGCGGGGCTGCTGCACGAGCGGCTCGGCGCTCTCGATCCGGGGAACATGTCGGGGACCCTGGCGATCGTGGTCGTCCTGGTGCTCGTCGCGATCGCGACGGTCGTCGTCCGGCGCGCGGCGGCCCGCGTCGTCCGGGCGCGGGGAGCGGGGGAGGCGCAGTCGTCGATCGTCGTGCGGTTGTCGAGCCCGTCGGGGTGGCCGGACCCGGCGTGGTGGGCGATCGTCGCCGTGGTGCACCTGGGCGCCCTGGTCGCCGCACCCAGCTACTACCTGCACTACACGGCGTTCCTCGCGCCCCCGATCTGCCTGCTCGCCGGCGCCGTCGCCGGCGCGGTGTCCGTGCGCGTGCCCCGGTCGCGGCGGGCTGCGGTGCGCGTCGTCGGCGCGAGCGGTCTGGTCGTCGTGCTCGCCGCCATCGCCCTCACGTTCCCCGCGCTCCCGCCCGGTCCGCGCGAGGACCGGGCCCTGCTCGCCGACCTGACCCGCACCGGGTGCACGTGGTCGGAGAACCCGAGCTACCTCCTGGTGGCCGACGCGCAGACGAGGATGATCGCCGAGGGCTGCCCGGGGCAGCCCGACCTGTTCGGGACGGTGATGACCGAGCGCGGCGGCTACCCCGTGCCGGGGACCGTCGGACCCACGGAGACCGTCGTGCAGATGGTCGAGAGGCAGCTCGCGGCGAGCCGCACGGTGCTCCTGCCGGCGGGAGCACCGGAGACGTGGCTCGACCCTGCGCTCGTCCGGTACGTGCACGACGCGTTCACGCGGGTCGCGACCACCGGGAACATCGCGGTGTGGCAGCGCTCGGCGAGCTGAGGCGCGGCCGCTGGACCTCGATCGCCCGCGTGGGCCGTCCGGAGCTGTCCGAGGGACGCGCTCCGGGCGGCCGGCTCAGACCGCGTCGAACGGGCTCGTGAGGCGTCTCAGCAGATCGGCCAACGTCTCGCGCTCCGAGGGTGCGAGGGCGTCGAGCAAGCGGTGCTCGACCTCCAGCAGGTCGGCCATCGCCGCGTCGACGCCGCGGCGCCCCAGGTCCGTGAGCTCGACGATGACACCGCGCCGGTCGTCCGGCGCCGGTCGACGCACGACGAGACCCCGCTGGGCGAGTCGATCGATCCGGTTGGTCATGGTGCCGCTCGTGACGAGGGTCTGGGTGAGCAGCGCGCCGGGGGAGAGCTGGTACGGCCGGCCGGCCCGCCGCAGGGCGGACAGCACGTCGAACTCCCAGGTGTCGAGGTTGTGGCGGGCGAACGAGCTGCGTCGGGCGAGGTCGAGGTGCCGAGCGAGGCGGGTCACCCTGGACAGCACCGTCAGCGGCTCGATGTCGAGGTCGGGCCGTTCACGGGCCCAGGCGGCGACGATCCGGTCGACCTCGTCGGCGCCGTCCGGCTGCCGGCTCTGCCGTGTCGTCATGTCGCGAGGTTACTCGACGTCGAGATACCTGGACCATGACCTCGGGCCCAGTCGACGGACCCCGTGGGACCTCCCGGGGAGGGGGCAGCGCGCCGCAGGCGATCCGTCAGGCCCCGTGCGGCAGCGACGGGCGCCGCTCCATGCCGGACAGCCCGTTCCACGCCAGGTTGACCAGGTGGGCGGCGACGTCCGCCTTCTGCGGCGACCGTGCGTCGAGCCAGTACTGCCCCGTGAGAGCCACCATCCCGACCAGCATCTGCGCGTACAGCGGCGCCGTCCGTGGATCGAGCCCACGCCGCTTGAACTGGTCGGCGAGGAGGTGCTCGACCTGCGTCGCGACATCGCCGATCAAGCTCGAGAACGTCCCGGTGGCCTGGGCGACCGGTGAGTCGCGGACCAGGATGCGGAACCCGTCGGTCGACGTCTCGATGTACGTGAACAGCGCCAGGGCGGTGCGCTCCACGAGCTGCTTCGGGTGCCCACCGGCGGCGAGCGCGTCCGTCAGCACACCGGTGAGGGCCTGGATCTCGCGGTCGACGACGACCGCGTAGATCCCTTCCTTCCCACCGAAGTGCTCGTACACCACCGGCTTGGACACCTCGGCCCGGGTGGCGATCTCCTCGATGCTCGTCCCCTCGAACCCCTTCTCGGCGAACAGTCCCCGGCTGACCTCGAGGAGCTGGGCGCGTCGTTGGGCACCGGTCATGCGGGAACGTGTGGGTCGCTTCGAGTCCGGGGTCACGGTGCCATCATGTCAGCGGCGCAGATCAGGGTGCCGTGCTGGCAGACTTGGGGCCTGGTCCCGACCATGTCGGTGGCCGTTCCGCCCTGGTGTAACGGCAGCACGCAGGCCTTTGGTGCCTTGCAGTCCGGGTTCGAATCCTGGGGGCGGAGCGCGCGATCGGCCGCTCGACCGGCTCGTGACCCTCCGGCGCGGCGGTAGAGTGCTCCTGCGCCAGATCCGCAGCCCGGGGCATCCGACCTCGAGCAGATCCGTCGGGAGTCCCGCCACGTGACCTACCCCCGCCCCGCTGCCGTCGTCGTCCTCGCCGCAGGTGAAGGCACCCGGATGCGTTCGGCCACTCCGAAGGTCCTGCACACGCTGGCGGGTCGGTCGATGCTCGGCCACGCGCTCGCAGCCGCGCGGTCCCTCGAGCCCGATCGCGTCGTCGTCGTCGTCCGGCACGGTCGGGACGCGGTCGTCGCGCACGCCCTCGAGGTCGATGCCGACGTGCTGATCGCGGACCAGGACGACATCCCCGGCACGGGCCGAGCGGTGCAGTGCGGGCTCACGGTGCTCGACGCCGACGCGCACACCGGTCCGACGCGCGACCCCGCCGCGGCCGGGCCGCTGCCGGTCGACGGCGCCGTCGTCGTCCTCGCGGGGGACATCCCGCTGCTCGACGGCGCAACCCTGTCGGCGCTGCTCGACGCCCACGCCGCCGGCGCGCACGCGGTGACCGTGCTGACCACCGAGGTCGAGGACCCGACCGGTTACGGGCGGATCCTTCGCGATGCCGACGGCGGTCCCGACGTCGCGGCGATCGTCGAGGAGAAGGACGCGGACGACGCCCAGCGCGCGGTGCGCGAGATCAACTCGTCGGTGTACGTGTTCGACGCAGCCGTGCTCCGGCGGTGCCTCGGGCGGCTCGGCCGCGACAACGCCCAGGGCGAGGTCTACCTCACGGACGTCCTCGCGCTCGCTCGCGCGGACGGTGGCCGGGTCCGTGCCGTCCGCCTCGACGACCCGCTCCTGGTCGAGGGGGTCAACGACCGGGCGCAGCTCGCCGTCCTCCGCGCCGAGCTGAACCGTCGGATCCTGCGGCGCTGGATGCTCGCGGGTGTGACGGTCGTCGATCCCGCGACGACGTGGGTCGACGTCGACGTCACGCTCGCGCGTGACGTCACTCTGCTGCCGGGGACCCAGCTGCACGGGGCGACGGCCGTGGCGGAGCGGGCGACGATCGGACCCGACACGACGTTGACCGACGTGGAGGTCGGCGCCGGTGCGACCGTCGTGCGGACCCACGGGTCGCTCGCCGTCATCGGCGCCGGTGCGACCGTCGGACCCTTTTCCTACCTGCGACCCGGTACCGAGCTCGGCGCGGGCGGCAAGATCGGGACCTTCGTCGAGACCAAGAACGCCCAGATCGGTGCGGGGTCGAAGGTGCCCCACCTGTCGTACGTCGGCGACGCCACCATCGGCGAGCAGACGAACATCGGGGCGGCGAGCGTCTTCGTCAACTACGACGGGGTGAACAAGCACCGCACGACGATCGGCTCGTACGCACGCACGGGGTCCGACAACATGTTCGTCGCACCCGTCACGGTCGGTGACGGCGCCTACACCGGAGCCGGCAGCGTGATCCGCCGCAACGTCCCACCGGGTGCCCTGGGCGTCTCGCAGGGCGCGCAGCGGAACATCGAGGGCTGGGTGCTCCGGGCCCGTGCCGGTACACCCGCGGCCCTCGCCGCGGAGCGGGCGATCGCCGCGGCGAACCCGGTGGACGGTCTCTCCCCGCAGGCGCGTGCGGAGCGCGAGCGTGCCGATCAGGCCGCCTCCTCGCTGACACCGACGCCGCCCCCGTCGCTTCCGGACCAGCACCCCGAGCTCCCGGACCATCTGCCGACCGACGGCAGCCCGTCGGTCTCCGGCGCCGCTGCGACCACGAAGGACACCTCACGATGAGCGGGATCATCTCCCACGACGGCGAGAAGCGACTGGTCCTGGTCGGGGGTCGCGCGCACCCTGAGCTCGCCGCCGCCGTGGCTGCCGAGCTCGGCACGGACCTCGTGCCGACGACCGCCTACGACTTCGCCAACGGCGAGATCTACGTCCGGTTCGGCGAGTCGGTGCGCGGCTGCGACACGTTCGTGCTGCAGAGCCACGCCGTGCCGATCAACCAGTGGATCATGGAGCAGCTCATCATGGTCGACGCGCTGAAGCGGGCGTCCGCGAAGACCATCACCGTTGTGGCGCCCTTCTACGGCTACGCCCGCCAGGACAAGAAGCACCGTGGTCGCGAGCCGATCTCGGCACGGCTGGTCGCGGACCTGTTCCGCACCGCGGGCGCACACCGCCTGATGAGTGTCGACCTGCACACCGCGCAGATCCAGGGGTTCTTCGACGGCCCGGTCGACCACCTCATGGCGTTGCCGCTCCTCGCGGACTACGTGCGCCGCCGCGTCGACAGCTCCCGACTGACCGTGGTCTCCCCCGACGCGGGGCGCGTGCGGCTCGCCGACCAGTGGTCCGACCGCCTGGGCGCGCCCCTGGCGATCATCCACAAGCGCCGAGACCCGAGCGTGCCGAACCAGGTGAAGGTCCACGAGCTGGTCGGTCAGGTCGAGGGCCGGACCTGCGTGATCGTCGACGACATGATCGACACCGCGGGGACGATCGTGCAGGCGGCCGACGCGTTGTTCGAGAACGGCGCCGCCGACGTGATCGTCGCCTCGACCCATGCGGTGCTCTCGGGGCCGGCGGTCGACAGGTTGAAGAACTCCCGGATCAGCGAGGTCGTCGTCTCCGACACGCTCCCGATCCCGGACGACCGGCGGTTCCCGCAGCTCACGGTGCTGTCCATCGCGCCGCTGGTCGCGCGGGCGATCCGCGAGGTCTTCGACGACGGCTCGGTCACCTCGCTGTTCGACGGTCAGGCCTGACCGACCCTGAACCGGCCCTGACCGAGCCTGACGGGCCCTGACCGAGCCTGACGGGCCCTGACCGGCCCCGACCGGCCCCGACCGGCCCTGACCGTTCGCGGGGTTCGTCGTGGCGCCGGCGACCAGGTAGACTCGTCAGGTTGCCTCGGCGAGGGACGTCGGACGGTCTGACCGGGCCCGACTCCGTGATCGACTGGGTGGTCGCCTCCGCGTGCCCGTCCCGTGTCCCGCGTCGAGGCCACCACCGACTCAGCAGCTGTTCACCACCACCACCATCGTCTGGGGAGTACTCGTGTCCGAGGTCAAGCTCGTCGCCACCACCCGTACCGACTTCGGCAAGGGCGCCGCGCGGCGCACGCGCCGCGCCGGCCGGATCCCTGCGGTCCTGTACGGGCACGGCTCCGACCCGCTCCACGTGTCGCTGCCGGGACACGAGACCTTCCTCGCGCTGAAGCACGCGAACGCGCTGTACGGGGTCGAGCTCGAGGGCAAGAAGATCCTGGCGATCATCAAGGACGTGCAGCGCGAGCCGGTGCGTCAGGTCATCGAGCACATCGACATGCAGATCGTCACGAGCGGCGAGACCGTCTCGGTCGAGGTCCCGGTGACCGTCGTGGGCGAGTCCGCCCCGGGCACGATCCACTTCGTCGAGCTCCAGGCGCTGAACCTCGAGGCCGAGGCGACGCACCTCCCGGACCACATCGAGGTCTCGATCGAGGGCCTCGAGGCCGGCGCGCAGATCCACGCCGGCGACGTCGTGCTCCCGAGGGGCGCCGTGCTCGGCGACGACCCGACGGTCGTGGTCGTGACCATCGCCGTTCCGCACGGCGAGGCCGAGCCGACCGACGAGGACGCCGCCGTCTGACCTCGACGGGCTGAGTCGCCCGCTGCAGCGACCGTCTCAGCGCCCGGTACCGTCAGGTGCCGGGCGCTGCTGCGTCTGCGTGGATCGCAGGATCGGCGCACCGACAACCGTGTGAGGACGTGAGATGAGCGACCAGCCCTGGCTCGTCGTCGGGCTCGGCAACCCGGGGCCGCAGTACGCGGGCAACCGGCACAACGTCGGCCAGATGGTGCTCGACGAGCTGGGCCGTCGCACCGGGGCGTCGTTCGCGCTCCGGACGACGCGGGGAACGCGGTCGGCCGTGGCGGAGACCCGCCTCGGGTTGCTCCCCGGCGGTGCGCCGGGCGCCCGGGTGATCCTCGCCAAGCCGGTCACCTACATGAACACCTCCGGCGGACCGGTGGCGACACTCGCGCACTACTTCGGCGTCACGCCCGACCAGGTCGTCGCCGTGCACGACGACCTCGACATCCCGTTCGGCGAGGTTCGGCTCAAACGAGGCGGCGGCGAGGGCGGGCACAACGGTCTGCGTGACACGTCCAAGGCGCTCGGCACCAAGGACTACCTGCGGGTCCGCGTGGGCGTCGGCCGTCCTCCCGGACGGATGGATGCGGCGGACTTCGTCCTGCGGGACTTCGCGGCACACGAGCGCAAGGACCTCGGATGGCTCGTCGGTGCGGCGGCCGACGCGGTCGAGCTGCTCGTCACCGACGGCCTCGAGAAGGCCCAGCTGAGGTTCCACACCAGGGCGTAGGCCTGCTGACGCGGCCGCGAGGTCACAGCCGAGTCACAACGCTACGCGGAACGGGTGAAATCGGGCATTCAGTGCATACACGACGCGCCGCGCGCATTAGCCTCTTCTCATTCACCCGATCGTGAAGGGGGGCGACGTGTCGATCGCAGCAGACCGCGGTTTCGGTCGGATCAACGTCCCCGGCGACCGTCGCGGCAGGACGGCGGGTCCGCGGCGCTCGTGGGCGTCCACCGAGCCGTTCGTCCCGAGGACGACTCCCTTCAACGCGCCGGCGGTACGCGCCTCCGCTCTGCCGTGGAGCGTCGCATCGGTGCGCTATCTGCGAGGCGCGGTTCTCGCGGACGGGTTCGCCGCGTTCGCCGCGACGGCCGTCGCGCTCATGACCCGCACGCACGTGGTCTCGACGACCGAGCTCCGCTGGTCGTTCGCCGTCTCGGTGCTCTTCGTCCTCTCGGTGCTCGGGTCTCAGGGCTACCGCGCCCACACCCTCGGCGACGGACCGGGGGAGTACCAGTCGTTGCTTCGCGCGGGTGTCGGCGTGGGGCTCAGCCTGATGGCGGTGGGATACCTCGCCGAGTTCGAGGTGCCCCGGACGATCGTGATCCTCGGTGTCCCCATCGCGGTCCTCGCCAGCGCGGTCCTTCGCCACGCGCACCGCAAGTCGTTGCACCGCGAACGTGCGGACGGGCTGGCGATGATGCGCACCCTCGTCGTGGGCGACGTCGACTCGATCAGCGTCGTCGTCGAGAACCTTGGCTCCGCGCCGCACCACGGCTACCAGGTGGTCGGCGTGTGCCTCCCGTCGGTCGACGACGAGGCATCCTTCGACGCCGCGCCGACCCTCGGAGCCGTCGCCGACGTCGCCCAGGTGGTGGCGGACTACCAGGTGGAGACCGTCGTCGTCGCTGGCTCCTACCTCACGGGTGATGCCCTGCGGCGGCTGACGTGGGCCCTCGGCCGCACGGGCGCCGAGCTCGTGGTCTCGCCAGGGCTCGTCGAGGTGGCGGGTCCGCGCGTCACCGTCCAGCCGACGGCCGGGCTCTCCCTGCTCCGTCTGGAGATCGAGGCATCGCGTCCGCGGATGATCGCGAAGGCGGTGCTCGATCGCGTGCTCGGGAGCATCCTGCTGCTCGTCGCCGCTCCGATCATCGGGATCTCGGCGCTCGCGGTCCGGATCACGTCGCCGGGCAAGGCGTTCTACCCGCAGACGCGCGTCGGCGTGGACGGTCAGACGTTCACGATGTGGAAGATCCGCAGCATGTATGCCGACGCCGAGGCGCGCCGTGCGGCCCTCCTCGGGCAGAGCGACGGCAGCGGGGTCCTGTTCAAGATGAAGGCGGATCCCCGCGTCACTCCTGTCGGCAAGGTTCTTCGTCGCTACTCCCTGGACGAGCTCCCGCAGCTTCTCAACGTGGTGCGGGGCGACATGTCGCTGGTCGGTCCCCGGCCGCCGCTCACCGCAGAGGTCGCCGAGTACGAGGACCAGGTGTTCCGCCGTCTCCGGGTGCGTCCCGGGCTGACCGGTCTGTGGCAGGTCAGCGGACGGTCGGACCTCAGCTGGGAGGAGGCGGTGCGTCTCGATCTGCGGTACGTCGACAACTGGTCGGTCTCGATGGATCTGATGATCCTGTGGAAGACGTTCCGTGCCGTCGTCTCTGGCTCTGGGGCATACTGACCCCTCCGGGCTCGTCAGAGGACTGGCGGGGTCGCCGACGACACGAACGGGCGGAACTGCGTGAGGATCGCGCTCGTGGGAACACGCGGGGTTCCCGCGCGGTACGGCGGCTTCGAGACGTGCGTCGAAGAGGTCGGGCGACGGCTCGCCGAACGCGGACACGACGTGGTCGTGTACTGCCGACGCGTGCCGGGTGCCGATCCCGCCGCAGAGCATCTCGGGATGACGCTGGTCCACCTTCCCGCGATGCGGCGGCGTTCGCTCGAGACGCTGAGCCACACGGGACTGTCGGTCCTGCACCTGCTCCGGCACCGCGTCGATGCCGTCGTCGTCTTCAATGCCGCCAACGCGCCGTGGCTACCATTGCTGCGCGCCGCGCGCCTCCCGGTCGCGACGCACGTCGACGGCCTCGAGTGGAGGCGTGCGAAGTGGGGACCGACAGGCAAGCGCTACTACCGCTTCGCCGAGTCCCTCGCCGTCCGGTGGTCCGGTGCGATCATCGCGGACGCCGTCGGCATCGCGGACTACTACCGCGAGGAGTTCAACGTCCCGACCGAGCTGATCGCCTACGGCGCGCCGAAGCTCGGCGTCGTGTCGGCCGAGCGGCTCGGCGAGGTGGGGCTCGTCGCGGGCGAGTACCACCTGGTCGTGGCGCGGTTCGAGCCCGAGAACCACGTCCACCTCATCGTCGACGGGTACCGGCGAAGCGCCGCTCGGCTCCCGCTCGTCGTCGTCGGTGCGGCGCCCTACTCCGACAGGTACACCGCGGAGGTGCACCGGATCGCCGGCGACGACGCTCGGGTGCGGTTTCTCGGTGGCGTGTGGGACCAGGAGCTCCTGGACCAGCTCTACGCGCACGCGTACCTGTACCTGCACGGTCACTCTGTCGGGGGGACGAACCCGTCGCTGCTGCGCGCGATCGGGGCGTCGACGGCCACCACGGCGTTCGACGTCGGGTTCAACCGCGAGGTGCTCGGGGACGCGGGACGCTACTTCTCGACGCCTGACGAGCTCGCCGCCGAGCTCGAGAGCGCCGAGCAGGACGTCGAGGGGACCGCGACGCGCGCAGCGGCTGCGGGGCTCGCCGCCCTTCGGTATGACTGGGACGACGTCACGGCTCGATACCAGGAGCTCTGCGAGCGGCTCGCGACCGGGCGCTCGCCGCTGGCCGGCGCACGACGCGGTCGACGGGCGCCGATCTCCTCAGCCCGGTCCGGGCGCGACCGGACGTCGACAGGAAGGAGCCGGTCATGAGGGCACGTGACGACACGACCGGGGCATCGACGGTGGACGCTCCGTCCTACCGTGAGATGGTGCGCCGGATGGCGACAGCCCAGAAGGCAGTGGCGAGCGGTGCGCCGCCGTACTCGATCCTCGTCAACCGTCGGGTGGGCCGACTGCTTGCCGCGTGGGCGCACCTTCGAGGGCTCACGCCGGACTCGGTGACCGCGATCAGCGCGGTGCTCACCTTCGGGTCGATCGCCCTCCTGCCGACCGTCGCGCCCTCGTGGTGGCTCGGGATCGTCGTCTGGTTCGGCCTGGCTCTCGGCTACGCGTTCGACTCCGCCGACGGGCAGGTGGCCCGGCTCCGGGGCGGTGGCAGCCTCGCCGGGGAGTGGCTCGACCACGTCGTCGACAGCATCAAGCTCTCGTCGCTGCACCTCGCGGTTCTTGTCATGGCGTACCGCTTCGCGGACCTGCCGTCCACCGCGTGGCTCCTCGTGCCGATCGGCTTCGCTCTCGTCGCGGCGGTGTCGTTCTTCACGATGATCCTGAACGACAAGCTCCGCGAGGTTCATGCAGCGCGACACGGGGGCCCCGGCCGACGGAGCGTGCCGACGTCGTTCCGACGTCGCGTGCTGCTGCTGCCGACCGACTACGGCATCCTGGTGCTCACCTTCCTGGCGCTCGGGTGGCCCCGGGTCTTCTTCGGGATCTACACGCTGCTGTTCCTCGCCAATCTCGGGCACCTCGTGCTCGCCCTGCGCAAGTGGCGACATGACATGGTGGAGATCGACAGGGCGACGGGAGAGGCGAGATGACGAGAAGAACCAGGCAGCGGTCGGCCAGGCTGGGCCCCGTCGTCACGGCGGTCCTCGGTGGCCTGCTCCTGCTCGCCGGTTGCACGTCGACCGGTGGGTCGACCAGCCCGAGCCGCGCTGTCGCGACGAGCCCGGCGGTGCAGGCCACCGAGTCGGCGCGCTCGTCCACGGCACCCGCACCGTCGGGCCCCGCCTCGGTGCCCGCGCCGGTGACGCCCGGAGCCGCTCCGCAACCGACCAAGGCGCCCGTGCCGCTGAGCAAGCCCGCCGACTTCGGGACAGGAGTGGTCGCGAAGCTCGACACGATCGAGTCGATCGTGGCGACCGCGCACGGTCCCGGTGAGATCAGCGGGCCGGCGCTGGCATTCACGATCACGGTCACGAACGGGTCGGCGACGGCCGTGGACCTGGGCAACGTCATCGTGAACCTCACGGATGCGCACGGTGCCCCCGGGGTCTCGATGTTCGGGTCGCCGGCCGTCCTCCTCACCGGTGACCTCGCGGTCGGTGCGTCCGCCACCGGGACGTACGTCTTCGCGGTCGCGCCCTCGGCGTCGAGCTCGGTTCGTCTCGAGGTGAGCTACTCGACGCAGGCTCCGACCGTCGTCTTCGCCGGCGACCCGGCCGCGCGCTGAGGGCCGCGCGGTACCGGGCGGACCGATGTCCGATTTCACCCACTTGGCGCTGATCATCCGGCTTTGCACAGATTAGGCTCAGGGTGCGGTCATGCTCAGAGAGGCTGAGCGCCGCCGAGCCATCCGGGGGCCATCATGCTGCGATTTGCGCACGTCACTCGCATGCTGGCGGCATGTGCCGGGGCTCTCGCCATCGCACTCGTCGGTTGCGTGACCGCACTCCCGGCGAGCGCCGACACGATGCCACCCGACCCCGCGACTCCGGTGACGGTCTCCTCGGACGGTCTCCCCACGGTGCAGATCGACGGGGTCGCGTGGCAGCAGGTCGTCGTCGGGAACACCGTCTACGTCGCCGGAAGCTTCTCCACGGCCCGACCGGCAGGTGCGGCGCCGGGTGTGAACACCGTTCCGCGGTCGAACCTGCTCGCGTACGACATCCGCACCGGCAACCTGATCACGTCCTGGGCTCCGTCGTTGAACGCCCAGGCCCTCGCGATCACCGCGTCACCGGACGGGTCGCGCATCTACGTCGGCGGCGACTTCACCTCGGTCAACGGAGCGACCGTGTGGCGGATCGCGGCGCTCGACGCGACGACCGGAGCGCTCATCCCGTCGTTCACCCCGAAGCCTGACGCGAAGGTGCGGGCCATCGTCGCGACGGCGTCGACGGTGTACTTCGGTGGGCTCTTCAGCTCGGTCGGAGGGACGCCGCGCGAGCGGCTCGCCGCAGCGAGCGCCACGGACGGCTCGTTGCTCGGCTGGGCGCCGTCGGCATCGGGTGCGAGCGGCGTCAACGCGATGGTGATCTCCCCCGACAAGTCGGAAGTCGTCGTGGGAGGCTCGTTCACCACGCTCGACGGCTCGTCGTCACCGGGATACGGACTCGGCGCCGTCGACGCCACGACGGGAGCACTGCTCCCGTTCGCGGTCAACTCGCTCGTCCGTGACGGGGGGACCGAGGCGGCCATCACGAGCCTGTCCGGTGACAGCGACTCCGTCTACGGCACGGGTTACGTGTTCGGTACGGGTGGCAACCTCGAGGGCACGTTCCGGGCGGACTGGAACGGGGGGACGCTGGTGTGGGTCGAGGACTGCCACGGTGACACGTACTCGTCCTTCCCGATGGGCGGCGCGGTGTACCAGGCGAGCCACAAGCACTTCTGCGGCGACATCGGCGGGTTCCCCCAGCCGACGCCGTGGGTCTTCCACCACGCCACCGCGATGTCGAAGGCGGCGACGGGCACCGTCACGACGAACCCGTACGGCGGCTACTACAACTTCGCGGGCAACCCCGCGCCGACGCTGCTCGACTGGTTCCCCGACCTCGACACCGGCACGTACACCGGCCAGGGCCAGGGGCCGTGGACCGTCACCGGCAACTCGCAGTACGTGGTGATGGGTGGCGAGTTCATCCATGCGAACAACGACTACAGCGTCACGCAGCAGGGGCTCGTCCGCTACGCGGTCCCGTCGATCGCACCCAACAAGCAGGGGCCTGTCCTGACCGGCAGCAAGATCGACCTGAGCGCGACGTCGCTGCAGGCGGGCACGGCTCGGGTCAGCTGGACCGCGAACTGGGACCGTGACAACACGTCCCTCACGTACACGCTCGTTCGCAACAGCAACACCGCGAGCCCCGTCTACACCACGACACTCGACTCGACGTTCTGGCAACGGCCCGGCATGGGATTCATCGACACGGGTCTGACGCCCGGGGTCCAGTACCGCTACCGGCTGTCGGTGAGCGACCCGTGGGGGAACGTCGTCAAGTCCGACACGACCTATGTCACGATCTCGTCGGCTGCTCCCAGCACCTATGCGAACACGGTCATCGCCGAGCAGCCGAGCGCGTTCTGGCGGCTGGGGGAGCCCAGCGGGACGTCCGTCTACGACTGGGCGGGGTGGAACGACGCGCTCGTGACCGGGACGGTGACGCGTGGCACGCCTGGCGCGATCCTCGGTGACGCCGACACGGCGACGACCTTCCCGGGTGACGGCACCGGCTACGTCTCGACGCAGACACCTGCAGCGCCGCCGACAACCTTCACGCTCGAGGCGTGGATCAACACCACGACCACCTCGGGCGGGAAGATCATCGGGTTCGGCAACGCGGCCACCGGCAGCTCGAGCAGCTACGACCGGCACGTCTACATGGACAACCGCGGACGCATCTGGTTCGGCGTCTACCCCGGCGGTGTGCAGACGCTGAACTCCACGGCGTCCTACAACGACGGTGCCTGGCACCACGTCGTGGCCGAGCTCGGCCCGGACGGGATGACCCTGTACGTCGACGGGAAGCGGGTCGCGCAGCGGACCGACGTCACCTCCGGTCAGGACTACCAGGGCGTCTGGAGGGTCGGCGGCGACAACCTCAACGGCTGGCCGTCCCAGCCGACGAGCGCGTACTTCGCCGGTGCGATCGACGACGTCGCGGTCTACCCGACCGAGCTCACCGCCACCCAGGTCGTGGACAACTACGCGGCCTCCGGTCGCACGGTGGTGAACACCCCGCCGACCGCCGCCTTCACCGCATCGGTGAAGAAGGGCATCGCGACGCTCGACGGGTCGACCTCCACGGACCCGGACGGCACGATCACGTCCTACGCCTGGGACTTCGGGGACGGCTCCGTCGGAACCGGTGCGACGGCGACCCACACCTACGCGACGGCGGGGACGTACACCGTCGGCCTGACCGTGACGGACAACGCGGGTGCCACGTCGACGATCAGCCACGACGTCACGGTTCTTCCGGTCCTGCCGGCGCCACTCGACGCCTACGGCGCCGCGGTCTACGGCTCGAACCCTGACCTGTACTGGCGTCTGGACGAGTCGACCGGCACCACCGCCGTCGACGCGAGCTCGAGCGGCAACGACGGCACGTACCGCAGCGGCGTGACGCTCGGGCAGCCGGGTGCGATCGCCGGGACGTCCGACACGGCCGCGAGCTTCGACGGGGTGTCGGGCCTGCTCTCGAGCAACGCCTCGATCCAGGGGCCGACGACCTACACCGAGTCGCTGTGGTTCAAGACCACGACGACCAACGGGGGCAAGCTCATCGGCTTCGGCAACGCGGCCACCGGTCTGTCGAGCAACTACGACCGGCACGTGTACATGGAGACGAGCGGGCAGCTGACGTTCGGCACGTGGACGGGTCAGGCGAACACGACCACGTCGCCGGCGTCGTACAACGACGGTCAGTGGCACTACATGGTGGCGACGCAGTCCTCTGACGGCATGAAGCTCTACGTCGACGGTGCGCTCGTCGGGACCAACGCCCAGACCGCCGCGCAGAGCTACGTCGGCTACTGGCGGGTCGGCAGCGACACGACGTGGGGTCCCCAGCCGTACTTCGCGGGCACCATCGACGAGGTCGCGGTGTACAACACGGTCGCGCTCCCGCCCCAGACGATCGAGAACCTGTACACGCTCGGCACGACCGGCGGCCCGGCGAACCAGCCTCCGACGGCGGCGTTCACGTCGTCCGCCGCGAAGCTCGCGCTGAGCGTGGACGGCAGCGGGTCGTCCGACCCGGACGGTTCGGTGGCCTCGTACGCGTGGAGCTTCGGTGACGGTGCGTCGGGCTCGGGTGCGACCGCGTCGCACACCTACGCGGCGGCGGGCACCTACACGGTGACGCTGACGGTCACCGACAACCAGGGCGCGACCGGCACGGTGAGTCACGACGTCACGGTCGTCGCGAACCAGCCTCCGACGGCGGCGTTCACGTCGTCCGCCGCGAAGCTCGCGCTGAGCGTGGACGGCAGCGGGTCATCTGACCCGGACGGTTCGGTGGCCTCGTACGCCTGGGACTTCGGTGACGGTGCGTCGGCCTCGGGTGCGACCGCGTCGCACACCTACGCGGCGGCGGGCACCTACACGGTGACGCTGACGGTCACCGACAACGACGGTGCGACCGGCACGGTGAGTCACGACGTCACGGTCGTCGCGAACCAGCCTCCGACGGCGGCGTTCACGTCGGCGGTGACGAACCTGGGGGTGGCGCTGGACGGCAGCGGGTCGTCGGACCCGGACGGCACGGTGGCGTCGTACGCGTGG
>JAJYCD010000055.1 GCA_021778635.1 Actinomycetes bacterium | reverse complement strand
GCCGCTGCCCGCCGGCACGCGTCCGCGGCTGCGTCCGGATTCGGGTCTGCGGGCGATCGTCGGGCACGCCGGTGCCGAGCTGTTCCAGCTCGACCTGCGCGCTCAGGGCCCGCACGCGCTCGTCGGTGGGACCACCGGTGCGGGCAAGAGCGAGTTCCTGCAGTCCTGGGTGCTCGGTCTCGCCGCGGCGTACAGCCCCCAGCGGGTGACCTTCCTGTTCATCGACTACAAGGGCGGTGCGGCGTTCGCCGACTGCGTCGACCTGCCGCACTGCGTCGGGCTGGTGACCGATCTCTCTCCGCACCTGGTCCGCAGGGCGTTGACGTCGTTGCGTGCCGAGCTGCGCTACCGCGAACGCGTGCTGGAGAGGAAGAAGGCCAAGGACCTCGTGAGCCTCGAGCGTGCCGGCGACCCGGACACGCCACCCGCCCTGGTGATCGTCGTCGACGAGTTCGCCGCCCTGGTGTCCGAGGTCCCCGAGTTCGTCGACGGCATGGTCGACGTGGCCCAGCGGGGTCGTTCGCTCGGCCTGCACCTGGTGCTCGCCACGCAACGTCCTGCGGGCGTGATCAAGGACAACCTGAGGGCGAACACCAACCTGCGGGTGGCCCTGCGGATGGCCGACGCCGATGACTCGACGGACATCCTCGGGGTGCCCGACGCCGCGGGATTCGACCCGGCGGTCCCCGGGCGGGGTGCGATGAAGGCCGGGCCGGGGCGGATCGTGCCGTTCCAGACCGGCTACGCGGGGGGTTGGACGACGTCCGAACCACCCCGACCACGGATCGACCTGGTCGAGCTGGGGCTCGGCGACGGCACCGTGTGGGACGTCCCTGAGCCGCCGACCCCCCAGGTCGAGAACCACGGGCCGAAGGACATCGCCCGTGTGGTCACGACGGTGCGTTCCGCCGCCGAGGTCGCCGGCATCGCCGCGCCGCGTCGGCCCTGGCTGGACGAGCTCGCCCCCGCCTACGACCTGTCCCGGCTCCGCCAGCGCAGCGATGACGAGCTCGCGATCGGCGTCGTCGACGACCCGGGTGCGCAGGACCAGAGGACGGTCTACTGGCGCCCTGACCAGGACGGGAACCTCGGTGTCTACGGGACGGGCGGCTCCGGCAAGTCCACCGTGCTCCGCACGATCGCGACGTCCGCAGCCGTGACGCCGCGCGGTGGCCCGGTGCACGTGTACGCGTTGGACTTCGGGTCCCGCGGGCTGGACATGCTCGGCGAGCTGCCGCACGTCGGTGCCGTCGTCGCCGGCGACGACGGCGAGCGCGTACGACGGCTGCTGCGTCACCTGCGTGAGGTCGTCGACGAGCGGGCCGCCCGCTACGGGGCGCTCCGGGCGGACTCGGTCGCGGCGTACCGGTCGCTGTCGGGGGTGGTCGACGAGCCGCGGATCGTCCTGCTCGTCGATGGGGTCAACGCGTTCCAGGAGGCGTACGACGTGGGCCCGTTCACCACGCCGTTCGCGACCTTCGAGCAGATCGCGACCGACGGCCGACCTGTCGGGGTGCACGTCGTCGTCTCGGCGGATCGCCCGGGCGCCGTCCCGATGTCGATCCGCTCGACGTTGCAGCGTCGCCTCGTGCTCCGGCAGGCCGACCAGAACGACTACGGGATGCTTGACGTCCCGGGCGACGTCCTGGGCGCCGGGTCACCCCCCGGCCGGGGTGTGCTCGATGCGCTCGAGGTGCAGGTCGCCGTCCTCGGCGGCAGTGCCAGCCTCACGGAGCAGTCCCGGCGACTGCGTTCGTTGGCCCGCAGCATGGCCGATGCCGGTCGTGTCGGGGCCGTCCCCCGCATCGGTCGCCTGTCCGACGACGTCCGGCTCGACGCGCTGCCCGCCGAGCTCGGAGGCCGGGTCCCGCTCGGCTTGGAGGACGTGGACCTCGAGCCGTGGGGCCTGGATCCCGCAGGGGTGTTCCTGGTGGCCGGGCCGCCCGGGTCCGGCCGCTCGACCGCGCTCGCGACGATCGCGTCCGGACTGCGCAGAACGCTCCCCGGGATCCGGCTGGTCTACCTCGGCAAGGAGCGTTCCGCCCTCCGCCAGCTGGGGCTGTGGGATCAGGTGGCGCTCACCGACCAGACCACCGTGGACCTCGTCGCAACCGTGCGCGGATCCCTCGAGGGGCCGCGGATGGCCGTCGTGATCGAGGATGTGCCGGCCCTGGCCGACTCCGTGGCGGAGAACGCGCTGGATGCGCTCGTGCCGTTGCTCGCGGAGCACGGTCACCTGGTGGTCGCCGAGGGAGAGCTGTCGCGGCTCACCCAGTACTCTCCGCTGCTCCAGACGCTGCGTGGTGCACGTCGGGGAATGGTTCTGCAACCGGATCAGAACGACGGCGACGCCATCTTCCGGACCGACTTCCCCCGGGTCGCTCGTCGTGAGTTCCCGCCGGGTCGAGGAATAGTGACCGATCGCGGAAAGACCTGGCGTGTTCAGCTCGCCCGGCCTTAAGGGGATGGGGACCGCTCACCATCGACACATCGGGTCAGCACCCGTAGCGTCATTCGCATCACCACATGAATTGAGAACAACTCACCGAAAGGGAAATCATCATGGCCCGTCTGGGAATGGACGTCGACGCAGTTGAGGGAATTGCCCGTCAGCTGCAGTCGCTCGCCGATCAGATCAGCAACCTGGAGTCGCAGATCAACGGGAAGGTGCAGCAGCTGCCGGGTATCTGGGAGGGCAAGGACGCCCAGGTGTTCGTCACGCAGTGGTGGCCGCAGCACCAGAGGGCCCTGAAGGCGGCCGCGGAAGCGGTCAAGGGGCTCGGTCAGTCGGCGCTGAACAACGCCAGCGAGCAGCGCTCGGTCTCCAACCACTGACCCGCGACGCCGTGGCCGGGTACCGCGGAGGGCGGCCCGGCCACGGCGATGATCACGAGGAGGATCTGATGGCACGTCTGGGGATGGACGTCGACTCGGTCGAGCGGATCGGGCACGGCCTTCAGACCGACGCGGATGCGTTGACGGCGTTGACGAGCAGGATCGACGCCACAGTTCGCCGGCTGGTCGGGGTGTGGGACGGGCGGGACTCCACGGAGTTCGTCGGAACCTGGTGGCCGCAGCACAGGAGCAGCCTGCAGCAGGTCCAGGAACAGATCCGCGGCCTCGGCCAGTCCGCGCTCGACAACGCGAGCGATCAGCGCAGGGCCAGCGACTCGACCGGCGCTGGAGCGTCTGGTGGTGGTCACGAGGCGCCTCGTGGGTCGGCAGATGACGGGGGCTGGTGGCTCCAGCAAGCAGGACTGCTGCACGACGGCACCGAGCTGGTGACCGACGTGTCGAAGACGCCGGTTCCGCGGGTGTTCGACGCGCTCGGACCGGTGCTGGGCGTGCTGGGGGTGGGCGTGGGCGTCTACGACGGGGTGCAGGCGGCCAGATCAGGCGACGTCGGTGGTGCTGTCGGCGATGGCGTGGACGTCGCCCTGTCGACCGCCGGGTTCGTCGTCGCGCCGGAAGTCGTCGTACCGCTGGCGATCGGCAAGGCATTCGTCGACGCCACGATCCCCTACAGCGCTGCGTCGCAGAACAGTCTTCTCGACTTCGAGGCGAAGCGGGCGTTCGGCGTCGGCACCAGCGACCTGACGCCGGCTCAGTCAGCGCAGCTGGCGTCGCACTACTCCGGCGCGATGGGTCCGCTCAACATGATCAGCGACAAGATGGATCAGTCCTACGACACCGCAGCGAACGCGGTCGGCGGGATGGTCAGCAGTGGCGTGGACGGCGTGAAGGCGGTTGCGTCGTGGCTGAGCCGGTGACCGGGCTGACGGGGCAGGTGCTGGTGCCGCGAAGCGCCCTCGTGTCGGTCCTTCGCGGAACCGATGCCGGAGACGAGTGCATGAGCCGCCTCGGGATCGACGCGACGGTGGACGGCGCCGTGCCCTCGCTCGAGCTGCTGAGGGGACCGGAGGCGGGCGACGCGGGGCGGGTCGTCGCGTCGGCTCGTGAGGTGGTCGAGCGCAGTGACCGGTGCGTCCAGATCTCGGCCGAGGAGGGCGATCTCCGCGCGGTGCTCGTCTTCAGCGCGGACGAGCGGGTGGCCGTGCTCGCGATGGGGAGCCAGAGCCTGAGGGTGGGCTGCCTCTCTCCGGGGGAGTTCGACGCGGCGTTGGCACGGTGGGCCGAGGACTCCGCCGCCGAGGGGCTGCATGCGTCGGTCTGGGTGCACGGCGAGGCGCGCGGCGCCGTGACCATGGGTGGCGCCCGCCCTCCGGCGTCGCTCGACACCGCCTGAGCGACCGCACGCCACGGGTTGGCGTCCGTCACGAAAAGTGCCGACGAGGAGGAGTACCGCATGCTGATCGTCCGGGTGGCCGGAGCCGAGCACCGCGTGCGCGACGGCCAGGTGCTCTCCATCGGTCGAGCGCCGACCTGTGACGTGTGCGTGCGTGATCCCGTGGTGTCCCGGGTGCACGTGCGAATCTCCAAGGAGTCCGGCGCATGGGTGGTCCGGGATGCCGACAGCGCGAACGGCGTGCACGTGAACGGGTACCGGCTCGACGCATTCAGCGTGGACCGTCCGATGGAGGTGCTCCTCGGGCCCCCCGATACCGGCGTCCGCATCGAGCTCGAACCGGTGCCCGCTGCGGAGCTGCTGACGCCCTCCGCATCGGCGATCGACCCCGGCTCGCGCGTTGCTGTCGCAGCTGTGGATGCCGTGAGGGCTGTCCCGCCGAACGACGCCGTCCGCCCCACGCAGCCGAGGCCGATCTCCGCGGTTCCCGGCATGGCGGCCGTAGCAGGTGCCGCACCGGATCCGGCACGCGTCCCGGACGCGGCGCTTCGCCCACGATCGAGCGCCGAGTTCACGGTGCTGCGCGCCGACCTGGACGAGGAGGACCGCAGGGGTGCGGTGCATGAGGTCACCGACCTGGGCCTCGGTCGCAGCGTCGTCGGCCGCTTCGGGCTCGCGGCGACGGGTGTGGCGACGATCGGCCGGGACGAGTCCTGCACGATCGTCGTCGGCGACGTGCTCGCCTCGCGCGTGCACGCGCAGGTGGAGGTCACCGCCGACGGCCCCGTGCTGACCGACCTGTCGTCGTCCAACGGGACGTTCCTCAACGGGCGCCGCGTCGCGCGGGTGTGGTTGGCCGAAGGCGACGTGGTCACCGTCGGGAACGCCGACCTCGTGGTGCGTGAGGGAGTCCTGTCAGCGCGGGAAGCGCCGGCGCCGCACGAGGCCCGCGTCAGCGTCTCCGCGGTCGGCCTGACGATCGGCGGGGGCAAGCGGCTGCTGGACGGCGTCACGCTCGACCTGAGCGTCGGCTCTCTCACGGCCATCGTCGGCCCGTCCGGTGCGGGGAAGACGACCTTCTCGCGCATTCTTGCCGGCTTGAACGCGCCGACCGACGGCAGCGTCACGTTCAGTGGGCACGACATGCACCGCGACTACGACCTGCTGAGGTCGAGGATCGGGTTCGTGCCGCAGAACGACGTGGTGCACGACAAGCTCTCTGTCGACCGGGCGATGGACTTCTCCGCCAGGCTGCGCCTACCCGACGCCTCCGAGGCGGAGCGGGATGCGATCGTGAGCAGGGTGCTGGCGGAGCTCGAGCTCACCGAGCACCGGGGCACCCGCGTCGACCGACTCTCGGGTGGTCAGCGCAAGCGGGTCTCCACGGCGATCGAGCTGCTCACCGGGCCGGAGCTGCTGGTGCTGGACGAGCCGACGTCGGGCCTCGACCCTGCACTGGACCTCACGGTCATGCGGATGCTGCGGGCGCTCGCGGACGCCGGCCGGGTCGTGGTCGTCGTCACCCACTCCCTCGTCCACCTGCGTGAGTGCTGCGACAACGTCTTGCTCCTCGCCCCTGGCGGGCGCACGGCGTACTGGGGTGCGGTCGCGGCGCTCGAGGACGCCTACGGCGACCAGAGCTGGGCGGAGATCTTCGCCGCCGTGACCCGTGACCCCCGCGGAGCGGCCGCCGACCACCTCGCTCGCCGTGGGGTGATGCCGCCGATCGTCCTCCCGGACCGAGCGGACCGCGGCTCTCTGGCGCGCGAGAGGTCACACGTGGTGCGGCAGACGGCGACCCTGGCCCACCGTCAGCTCTTGCTGATCGCGGCCGACCCCGCGCTGCTCGTCTTCCTCGTCGTGCTGCCGCTGGTGCTGGGGGCGCTGGCGCTCCTGGTTCCTGGAGTCGCGGGGTTCGGACGGTCTGCGCCGGACGCCGCGACGGAACCGAGCCAGCTGTTGGTGCTCCTGATCCTCGGCGCCTGCTTCATGGGTGCGGCACTCTCGATCCGAGACCTCGTCGGCGAGCGGAACATCTTCGAGCGTGAGCGTGCCGTGGGGCTGTCGCCGGCGGCGTACCTCGGCGCCAAGCTCGTCACCTTGTGCCTGGCGACCGCGATGCAGTCGATCCTTCTGGTCCTCGTCCTGCGCCTCGGCAAGCCCCCGCCGGGGCACGGCGTGCTCATGTCGAACGGGATGGTCGAGCTGGTCCTGGTCGTCTGGCTGACCGCCTGGGTGTCCTCGATGGTGGGCGCGCTGGTGTCTGCCCTCGTCCGTTCGGGCGAGCAGACGATGCCGCTGCTGGTGATCATCGTGATGACCCAGCTGGTCATGACGGGCGGCATGATCCCGGTGACGGGCCGGGAGGGGCTGAGCCAGGTTGCCGCGTTGTTCGCTGCTCGTTGGGGGTATGCAGCGGCCGCATCGACGATCGACCTGCGGTCCGTCGTGCCGGTCGCGCAACCTGACGCTCTCTGGACGCACTCGACCGGGCAGTGGTGGACGGATGTCGCGGTCCTGGTGCTCATGCTTACCGGACTGTCGATCGGGACATGGTCCCGGGTGCGCCGGAGGCGTGTTCGACGTTGATCGAGCGCGGGGACGTCGTGCCGAGCCACGGGATGCGGACTCACCGCTCACTGATCGCGTCGCGGGACGAGCCCGACAGGACGATCGCCGAGCGGATCCATGCGATCGCCGCGTGACTCCTGGGGATCGGGCCTTGTCACGGAGACATCCTTCCAGCGAGGACCGATCCTCACGGGTCAGGTGTCAACCAGACTCGGGGCAGTCCCGTCTGCCGCCGACGCGCGACGCGGGCCGCGGCGCTACGCGATGCGGGCAAGCAGCTTCAGCTGATCTCCGTCTGGAGGTAGGTAGGCGTGAGCTCGTCCCAGCGTTCCTTCCAGTCGGGCGCCCCGGCATCGGAGCTCCAGCCCTGCGGATGTACCGGGCCGTTGATCTGCAGCGACCGGCTGAGATCCTCGAGGTGGACCCGCCAACCAGCGGCGTGGAACGGGAGCTGCCCCGTCGGTAGTCCGCGCTCCTCGACCACGAGCCGGGTCTTGGAGCCTTCCTCGGCCAGCCACGCCTCGATCTGCCCCTCGTCGCCCGTACCGGGCTCCGTCGTGAGCAGCAGGTGGTGGGGCGCGTCGCACACCTCGATGCGTGCCGGACCGGTCCAGCTGCTCGTGAAGACGGCCTGGATCGTGCCCCCGACCCGCAGGTCGCCGTCGACCCGGGCGATCCAGCGAGCGAGCCGCTCGGGGGTCGTGCACGCCTGCCAGAGGTCGGCGATGTTCGTGTCGTACAGGTCCTCGACCCGGACTGCTCCTCGGGTTTCGTCGAGCGTTCGCATCGTCGCGCGCGTGGTCATCGTCGTGCCTTCTCTCCTCGTGCGATCTCGGTATGGAGTGCGTCGAGCCGGTTCATCCAGAACCGGCGGTACTCGCCCAGCCACTCGTCGACCTCGACGAGTGGCTCCGGGCGGAGGGTGTAGATCCGGCGCTGCGCGTCCTGGCGTACGTCGACCAGCCCGGCTTCTCGCAGCACGCGAAGATGCCGGGACACGCCCGGTCGAGCGATCGGGAGAGCGTCGGCGAGCTCTCCGGCACTCGCCGGGTGGTCGCGGAGGATCTCGAGAACCGTGCGCCGGCTCTCGTCTGCCAGCGCGTGCAGCACAGCGTCCATGACGCCAATGTAACGATCCAGGTACGTACCCGCAAGGGTACATTCGCGCCGTCGCGAGGCGTCGTGCGCGGGATGTCCGGCACTGGCGGTCGCACCGGCACTCGCGGTCGCACCGGCACTGGCGGTGGACGTCGTCGCCGGGATCACCTCGAAGTCGAGATCACCTCGTCGCTGCGATGCCGCACGAGCCAGTGGAATCACGGGCCGGGTGCGATGGAAGGACTGAGCGATGAGGGGGTGCGCCTCGTGCCACCCGGCCTGCCGTCGCCCGATGGCGCGGTCCCTCCCGGTGAGTGCCTAGAGCCACAGCGGCGCCAGGTACCCGAGCACCACTGCGCCGTCCCACAGCGAGGCGAGCATGATCATCACCACCGTCCAGCGGGCGATGACGAGCATCCCGCTGATCGCGCGGACGCTGCCCCCGGCACCGGTCACCAGGAACGCGAGCGCTGCCCCCGATGCGGGCGGACGTCAGCGGTGGAGGGGCGGACCTGGCGGCTCCGACCGGCCGGTCGGAGCCGCCCTGACCCCTGCGAGACCCTCCAGAGATCAGAGATCGGCGCGCGACGCGTCGGCCGGGATCGTGGCGAGCAGCGCGCGGGTCTCGGCGACGACCCGGTCCTGGAAGGAGTGGTCGCGAACCTGTGCGGACCCGAGCATGGGCTGGCCCTTCTCGTCGTAGTAGACCCCGGTGCGCGCAGAGGCATCCGTCAGCACGGTGGCGATCACCCGGGCGGCGCGCTTCGGGGTGCTCCAGTCGGGGATGAGAGGTGCGAGTGGCGACATCACGTACCTCGACACGAGCCGCAGCACGGGGTTGGCGTCGCGTCCGAGGTTCGAGCCGGGTGTGAAGCCTGGCTCGACGGCGTTGAACCGCAGCCGTGGAACCTCGCGGGCGAGGGCGAGGGCCGTCGCGAGATTGCTCTGCTTCGCGGTGGCGTAGGCGTCCCCTCCCGGGAGCCTCGAGCCGCCTGCGAGCCATTCGCCGCGGGCACTGGCGTCGGCGTCGATGTAGCGAGCACCGCGGAAGCCGGCGCTGACGGCGAGCTTGCGTTCAGGGTCTTCGACGGCGGAGACGATGAACACGACGTTGGCGCCGTCCGGCAGGTGCGGGATGAGCGCCTCGGTCAGCGCGAAGGGGCCGAGGTGGTCGGTCGCGTAGGTGCCGTCCCAGCCCTGGGCGCTCGTGAAGGGGCTCGTCGCCATCACACCCGCGTTGTTCAGCAGGCCGGCGATCGGCAGGTCGAGGGCGACGATCTGCTCGGCCGCGCGGCGTGCGCTGATGACGTCCGACAGGTCGCAGACGACCGCCACCGCGTGCCCGCCCTGCCGGTGGATCTCCCGCTCCACCTCGCCGAGCTTTCGGGTGTCTCGACCGACGAGCACCACGGTGCCGTGCTTGGCCAGCTCGAGTGCGGTGCGGTGCCCGATGCCGGAGGTCGGCCCGGTGATGATCCAGGCGCTGCCGGACGGGGTCGGGGTGGTGCGCATCAGGGAGGGTCCTCTGTTCGGGAGCTCGGGAGCTCGGAGGCTCGGGAGCTCGGGCGTTCGGTCGGTCGAGGTGGGGGAGTCCGGTCACCAGCCGAGCTGGACGCCGTCGTCCTCCTCGAAGGTGCCCGTCGGTCCGTCGGTGCCGATCGTGGCGAGGCGGACGATGTTGCGGGCGCCCACCTCGGCGGGGCGCGCGTCGGGTCGGGAAAGACCGCCGAGTCCGGTTCTGGAGTAGCCGGGCTCGACCGCGTTGAACTTGACCTCGGGGACGGCGCGCGCGTACTGGACGGTGAGCATCGAGACGGCCGCCTTGCTCGCCCCGTAGACGATCGCCGGGTAGGAGGACGCGGGGCGGGCCGGGTCGTGGTTGGCCGTGAACGAGCCGAGCGCGCTGGACACGTTCACGACGACGGGGTTGGCGGACTCGCGCAGCAGCGGAAGCGCGGCCTGGGTGACGCGAACGATCGAGACCGCGTTGGTGTCGAACACCTCGAGAGCCTCCGGTCCGGTCAGGCCGGGCGCGGCCATGCCGGCGTTGTTCACCAGGACGTCGAGACCGCCGTGGGCGGCGATGTGCTCGATCGCCGCGGCGACGGACGCGTCGTCGGTGACGTCGAGCTGGACGGACAGCGCACCGAGCTCGTCGGCCGTGGCGCGGCCGCGATCCTCGTCGCGCGCGCCGACCCAGACGGTGTGCCCCGCTGCGACGAGCTGACGGGCGGTCTCCTTGCCGAGGCCTCGGTTCGCCCCGGTGATCAGTGTCGTGGTCATGGAGCGAGCGTCCTCCCGGCGTCGGCGCGGAGGCAGTCGTCGGGTTCTCCTAGGACTGACAGGTCCAGGACGGCGCGACACCGGCGGCGCAGACTGGGGGCATGGCGGTGTGGGAGTTCGGGCAGGCGGTCCGCCGCTGGCGCGACCGCGTGTCGCCCGACGTCGTGGGGCTCCCCGTCGGAGGACGTCGACGCGCGTCGGGGCTGCGTCGCGAGGAGCTCGCCGCTCTCGCGGGGATCTCCGCCGACTATCTGACCAGGCTCGAGCAAGGTCGGGCGACGTCGCCGTCGATGCAGGTCGTCGAGGCCCTCGCGCGTGGTCTGCGACTCTCCGACACGGAGCGGGGCCTGCTGTTCGAGCTCGCGGGTCACGCGGCTCCTGGGCCGGACGTCGTCCCGTCGCGGATCACCCCGAGCATCCAGCGGTTGCTGGACCGCCTGACGAACACCCCGGTCGCCGTGTACGACGCGACCTGGACGCTCGTGGTCGCCAACGCGCCGTACGACGCGCTCATGGGCGAGACGTCGACCCTGCGCGGGCTCGACCGCAACGCTGTCTGGCGCAACCTCGTGGGACCGCCGAACCGGGTGGTGCACACTCCCGAGGAACGCGCCGAGCTCCAGGCCGGGCAGGTCGCCGACCTCCGCGTCACCGCGAGCCGCTACCCCGCCGACCGCGCGCTGCACCGGCTCGTCGCCGCCCTGACGGCGCACAGCGAGCGGTTCGCCGAGCTGTGGGACTCCGGCGTCCCGTACCCGCCCGCGGGGACCTCGAAGCGCAAGACGATCGACCACCCCGCTGTCGGCCGGATCACGCTCGACTGCGACGTGTTGGTCGTCGCCACCGACGACGTCCGCATCATGATGTACACGGCCGAGCCCGGCAGCGAGGACGCCGACCGTCTCGCGCTGGCGATCGTGCTCGGCACCCAGTCCCTGGTCGGCTGATCACGCCCAGCCGGCCACCGGGGGGCCACCGCGGTCGCTGGTCCTCGGCGTGGACGGTGCTCCGGTGGTCGCCGGCGTCGCGGACCCGTGGCGTGCCGACCCGCGCGAGGCGATGAGTGAGCGGGGTGCGCTGCGGACGGCTTCTCGATCGCGCTGATCTCTCGGCACCAGGCGTCTCTCGGGACCAGGCGAAGCTGGACGGCATGGCGGCCGAGCTCCGGCAGGGCGGCGCACTCGCCCGCGGCCATGCGGCCGACGTCCGGACCCCTGAGTCCCTCGAGGCTGCCCTCGCGCGCGCCGCAGCCGAGCTGGGGTCCGTCGCCGTGCTGCAGCACAGCCCGTTGCCGTCTCGGGGCGACCTCGAGCTCGCGTGAGAGGCGCCGCGGTTCTCGGCCCGGGGTCTCGTCCACGCGGCCCGTTCCGGGCGATGCTCATCCCGCTGGAGGCGGGTCGCGAGTGAAGCGCAGCGGGCGGCAGGGCGTTGCCGGCGTCCCCCGGGCCGCTGTCGACGTCGGTGGTGTCGCGGTAAGCCTCGACGATCGGGTGGCGAACGCGCTGGGGGTGCTGAGGCCGTTTCGCTCGTCGGAACGGGAGGGCTCCTTCCGTCCGTGACCGCACGGTGATCACGGACCGTGCCCCGGATCGCCGAGGACGTCGGCGGACACCGGCGAAGGTCTCCCGGGAGCACCGGAGCCGGATCGCGGCCGCCGCCTCGCTCGGAGCGCAGGCGCTGCACGTGAGAAGTCGCCACGCCTGCTCGGAACCCCGTGCCCGCAACCGGGTCCGGCGGTCCCGGCCGGGACGTCAGGTCCCGCCGAGCACCCCCTCGAGGGGGCCCGGTGACATCGCGTCGAGGGTGATCGTGACCAGCCGCTCGGCCGCGGCGCGGCCCGGTACCAGGGCGGTGCCGACCAGGGCCGCCAGTGCGAAGACGGCAAGCTCCGAGGCCGGAACGTCCCGGCGGACGTCTCCGACGTCCGCGGCCTGACCGATGAGCTCCTCCACCACGGGGCGGAGCCGACCGATCTGCTCGGGCATGCCCGAGCTTCCGTGCAGGGACGCCACGAGATCGGAGTCGCCCGCGTGTCGGGCGGAGCGCTGCCTGATCTCGGCGTAGGCCGACAGCACGCGGCGCAGTCGCTCGACGGCGCGTCCGGGCTGCTCACCGATCGCGCGGAGGCGCTCGACGTGGTCGGCGACCTGTTCCTCGTGCCAGGCGGCGAGGATCTCGTCGACGTCAGGGAAGTACTTGTACAGCGTGGCGCGGCCGATGCCGGCGTCGTGGGCGATGGCCGACATCGTGACGCTCTTGAAGCCGTGGTCCGCAATCAGCTTCGCGGTCGCCTCGACGACGGCCGAGCGCACCTCCTGGCGATGGGTCTCGATCGTGCTGGCCCAGAGTTTCGGCACGCAAGAAGGATACATGCTGTCCCGTTCAATACATAGTGTATTGACGAAGACAGAGTGTTCGCCTAATCTCTGGGCATGCCCGTCGACTGCGGAGCCACCGAGCTCACCGATCTCCAGATCTCCCACCTCGTCAGCTCCGGCCGCGTGAGCGACCACGAGTCCGCTCGCCTGCGTGACACCACCGACGACCTCGCGCGACGGGCCCGCTCGGTCACGGCCGCCTCGTGAACGACAGCGACGTGGAGCACCGCGGTTTCACCACGACGCACGGACCGGCCTGGCACGACGCGGTGGTCGTGGCCCCACCCGAACGAAGGGAACAGAGACGATGACACCGGTGCCCGTGCTGGCCGCCACCGAGTGGGGAGACCGCGACGGACCGACCGTCGTGCTCCTGCACGGCATGCTGGCCAGCGCCGAGTACTGGCGCGAGGTGGCCTGCCTGCTGCCCGGTCGCCGAGTCATCGCGCTGGACCTCCTCGGGTTCGGAGCCTCTCCGCGCCCCGGGTCGGCCGAGTACGACTACGCCGATCACTGCGCCGCGGTGCTCGCCACCCTCGCCGGCCTCGACGTGCGCGAGCCGGTCGTCCTCGTCGGGCACTCGATGGGGGCCCTGATAGCGCTCCGTCTGGCGGTGGACAGCTCCGGGCTCGCCGGCAGTCTGTGCCTGCTCGGCATGCCCGTCTTCGGTTCAGCTGCCGAGGGCCGCGCGGCCATCGGCAGCTCGCGCCTTCGACGTGCGCTCGTCTACGGCGTCACGTCGTGGCTGCTCTGTCACGTGTGGTGCCAGGCGATGAGACCGGTCAGCCGGCGTCTCGCACGTCTCTACGTCCGGGGGGTCCCGCCCACGGTCGCCAGTGCGACGGTTGACCACTCCTGGCGTTCCTACTCCCGCTCCCTGGCCAACGTCGTCGAGAAGCAGACGGCCGCGGCGGACCTGGCGCGACTCGCGTGCCCGACTCTGATCGTCTACGGCGACCAGGATGAGTACGCGACCGTGCCGCTCGGCAACCAGCTCCCGGCGCGTGTTCGCGTCGTCTCCCTCACCGGGGGACACCAGCTGCCCGTGCAACGGCCGACCGCCGTCGCCGAGCTCATCCGGGACCTGTCCGAAGACCTTCGGGTGTCGCCGGCGGACGAGGCGCTCGGGACTCGTGCGACACGCGCACCATCGTCGTCATGGCCGGACCGGCAGGCATCGGGCGGCGCGGCGCACGCCGGCTAACGGGTCAGCGCGTCTGCGAGCACGACGTCCGCGGTCCACCCCGTCGGCACGTCCGCTCGGTCTGCTGCCTGGAACGCGAGGATCGCTGCGCCGACCCGGCCACCCGCGGTCCCGAGGAGCGAGCGGCGCACGGCCGGAGCCTCGCGCCAGGTCAGTGACGTCGCGAGCCTCGCGCGCAGAGGTGAGAGAAGGGCCTCTCCGGCGCGTGACACACCCCCGCCGATCACGAACATCGTCGGATCGACCAGCAGCGTCATGGTCGTGAGTCCTCGGGCGAGGGCGTCGATGCCCTCTCGCCAGACCCGCGCTGCCACCGGGTCGGCGTCGACCCGAGCCACGATCCCCTGCGCGCTCAGCGAGTCGGTGCCGCCGAGAGCGAGGTACCGGCGTTTCAGGCCCGCGCCGGACATGTAGACCTCGAGACATCCCTGCTGTCCGCACGTGCACACGTCGCCGCCGGGAACGACCGGGATGTGTCCGAGCTCGCCGGCCGCGCCACCGGCCCCGAGGACGGCGCCCGTCGAGCTGACGATGGACGCTGCCACCCCGGTGCCGAGCGCGACGAAGACGAAGTCGTCGACGCCGACCGCTGCACCGAACATCGCCTCGGCCCGGCCCGCTGACCGCACGTCATGACCGATCCGCACCGGGAGCCCCAGGTCGTCAGACAGGACGGCTCCGAGCGGCACGTCCGACCAGCCGAGAGAGGACGCATACCTGACCACGCCCGAGGAGGACTCGACGATTCCCGACGTCGCCACGCCGGCGCCGAGCACCGCGAAACCGGCGTCCACCGCATCGGTGGCCAGCGCCGCCATGAGATCGCGCACGCGTTCGATCGACTCCGCGCCGGTGGCACCGACACCGACGTCTCGAGTGATCACCGGGCGTCCGTCATCGGCGACGATCGCGCCCTTGAAGCTGGTCCCGCCGACGTCCAGAGCCAGGACGACCCCCGCTCCCTCGAGAGGGCGCCCACGGCGCGAGGCGGCACGAACGACGTCGGTCACCGTCGCCAGGTCCGTGACGAGACCACGCGCGGTGCGTGGCGAGGGAACCTGAGCGCGCAGGTGGACCTCCGAAACCCCTGTCACGTCCACGAGCCGGGAGACGTTGTGCGCGCGAACGGATCCTCCGGCCAGGATGATCGGCCCGGCGCCGGACCGTTCGACCAGACGCGCGAGCATCTCGGCACCGGCCGAGGCCGTCTCCGCACCGCCCGAGGTCAGGATCCGCTCGACTCCCAGCTCTCGCAGCACCTCGTACGTCTCGAGCAGGTCCCGCGTCGCGTCGAACGCCCGGTGGAACGTCACGGGCACCGTCCCCGCAGCAGCCAGGAGTCGTCGCATCGCCGGGACGTCCACGGCGCCGGCCGTCGTGAGGGCGCCCAGGACGAAGCCGACCGGCACGCGGGCCGACGCCGCGAGCCTTCCGATCGCCTGCAGGTCGGCGCACATCACCCGCAGCTCCGCGTCCGAGTAGGCGAAGTCGCCGCCGCGGGGCCTGATCATGACCTGCACGCCCATCGCATCCACGGCATCGAGCACGGCGCCGACCAGTCCGAGGCTCGGGGTCGTCCCGCCCTCGAGCAGGTTCGCGCACAGCTCGACCCGGCTCGCGCCCCCGCGCTCCGCTGTGAGCGCTCCGTCCAGGTCGTCGACGCAGATCTCGACGATCGTCATCGGGCGACGGCCCGCTGCTCGTCGAGCCACGACTCGAGGTCCCGTCCGACGGAGATCTCACCGACCCGGACGCCACCACCGAGAACCGGGAGATCCATGAGTCCCCCCGCCTTGCTGACGTCGACCCCCAGCGCCCCGAGAACGGTCAGAGCGATGAGTGTGGTCGCGCGCGGGTTGCCGTCGATGATCTTCATCGACACGGCCTCACCCGTGGCGGCAGCCGCAGCGATCACACCCTCGGCCCCGCCCTTGGCGAGCAGTCCGTGGACCCGCAGCATCGCGTCGGAGTTGGCATGGGGGTGCCCGCCGACGAAGAACGGGTGGCCCCGCATCGCGTCGGCGACGGCACGCTCAGGCGTGCCGGGCGGTGCCGCGACGAGGGCGCGGAACGCCCGTGCCATGCCCTCCAGGCTGGTGCTGAAGAGCGGCGCACCGCAGCCGTCCACGGCCACGTGCTCGACGGTGCCCGTCAGGCGCTCGAAGGTCGCACGCACGAGCTGCTGCAGCGGATGCTCCGGTTCGAGATAGGTCGCCACGTCCCAGCCGTTGACGGCGCACGCTGCCAGCATGGCCGCATGCTTGCCCGAGCAGTTCATCCGGATCCTGGCGCGCGACTGCCCGTCGGCGATGAGCCGGTTGCGGGTCTCCTCGTCCTCGGGCCAGTCGACAGGGCAGCCGAGGTGCGACTCGTCGAGCCCGACGCGCTGGAGAATCGCACGCACGACTGCGACGTGGGCGTCCTCACCGGTGTGACTGCCACCGGCGATCGCCAGCTCCGGCCCGGTCAGCTCGGCACCCGCGACCAGGCATGTCAGGGCCTGGAGAGGCTTGACCGTCGACCGCGGCAGCACCGCCGAGCCCGCGTCGCCGAGACGTGCAGCGATCGAACCGTCGCCCGCGATGGCGACCAGGGAGCCGAAGTGACGGCTCTCGACGACCGATGACCGCCGCACGACGGCGAGCTCGGCAAGAGTGCGCCTCGCCTGGGATCCGGTGACGACTGCGTCGACCTGCGTGGTGGGCACAGAGCTGCTCCTTCGTCGCCCTAGGCGACATGGGTGTCGATGATGGGAAGAACAGGAACGACGCCCGTGGGATCACGGCGCCGCGTCCGCGAACGGAGCCCGGAGGCCGCGGCCGACAGTGCGCCGTTGCAGACCAGGTAGATCGCCGTCACGACCACGAACGTCTGGATGAGCAGCCGGTTGTACGAGGCCAGGACCTGACCCCGGTACAGCAGCTCGGTGAACGCGACGATGTACCCGAGCGAGGTGTCCTTGACCAGACTGACCAGCTGCGTGACGAGAGAGGGCGTCACGACGCGCAGCGCCTGCGGCAGGACGACGAGGCGCATCGTCTGACCGCGGGACAACCCGAGGCTCGACGCCGCCTCCGCCTGGCCGGACGGCAGCCCCAGGACTCCAGCGCGGACGATCTCGGCGAAGGCCGCCGCGTTGGCGATGGTCAGCGGCACGACGAGCTTCCACAGGACCGGGAGGTTCAGGCCGAGCTGTGGCAGGCCGAAGAGCATCACGTAGATCATCAGCAGCACCGGGACCGTGCGCGCGATCTCGATGTACCCGGTGCACAGCCAGCGTGTGACCCGCGTCCGGGCGAGGCGTCCGACGCCGAGGAACAGACCCAGGACAGACCCGAGCGCCGCCACGAGGGCGGCGGCCTCGACGGTGCCGCGGAGCCCCAGGAACAGGTAGCTCCAGATGCTCCACTGGAGGAACGGAGTCCACCGATCGGCAGCCAGCTGACCGTGCGACGCGAACACCCACAGGCCGACGCCGACGAGGGCGCCCAGGGCCAGGGCGCTGACGACCGACGCGAGGCGGATCATCCGTCGCGTGCGCGGACCCGGCTCGTCGAACAGCGCGACGTGCGGCTGAGCAGACGTCCTCATCGCTTGATCGCCACCCGCCGCTCGATCCGTCCGGCGCCCAGACCGATCGCGAGCGCCAGGGCCATGTACACCGCACCGGTGACGCTGAAGATGAGGATCGGCTGGGCCTGGACGAGATTGAGCTTGTTCGCGCTGGATGTCAGCTCCACGACGCCGACTGCCGCGGCGAGGGCCGTGTTCATGGTGAGCGCGATCATGACGTTGCCGATCGGCTGCACAGCGGCGCGCAGCGCCTGAGGCACGACGACGAGCCGTAGCGTCTGGAGCAGGGTGAACCCCAGTGCGCGGCTCGCCTCGATCTGACCGGCGCTCACCGTGTTCACCCCGCTCCTGATCGCTTCTGCCGTGTATGCGGCCTCGTAGAACGTCAGGACGATCACCGCCGTCGGCGTCAACGGCATCATCAGGCCGGCATCCGGAAGCGCGAAGACGGCGACGACGAGCAGCACCAGCAGCGGGACGTTGACGAAGAACTGCACGTAGACCAGGGCCGCGCCCCGCAGCACCGGGATCGGACTGATGCGCGCCGCGGTGATCACCACGCCCAGCACGATCGAGCCGATGCCTGCGATGACAGCCATCGTGATCGTCGTGCCGAGCGCGGCGAGCAGCGACCCGACGTCGCTGACGAAGATGCCCACGTGCTACCTCCGCCGACTATCGCGTGTCAGGAACCCGGGACGGAGCCGATCGCCGGCGGGGTGGGCACGCTCGAGGTCACGGCGGTTCCGAGCGTCGCCGTCCAGATCTTTGCCCAGGAGCCGTCCGCCTCGATCTTCTTGAGCCACCCGTTGACGAAGGTCTTGAACTGCGTGTCGCCGTGCTTCAGCCCGATGCCGTACGGCTCGGTCGTGAACGGCTGGCCGACGACCTTGATCGCCTTGTTGGACGCGGCGTCGCTGGCCAGGAGCGTGAAGTCCTGGACGTATGCGTCGCCGCGACCCTGCGTGAGCGCCTGGACCGCTTCGGGGTCGGTGCCGAAGCTGATGATCGTGGCTGTGGGCTGCTGCTTGGGCACCTCGGTGACGGCCGGGGTGTTCGCCCCGACGATCACCGTCTTGCCACCGAGGTCGGAGATCCCGTGGATGGCGGTGTTGTCGGCCTTGACGGCGACAGCGAGACCGGACGCGAAGTACGGACCGGCGAAGTCGACCTGGGCGGCCCGCTCGACGGTGATCGTGTAGGTGTTGAAGACCACATCCACCGTGCCGTTCCCCAGGAGCGCCTCGCGGGTCTCGCTCGCGGGCGGCACGATCTCGACGTTCGGCTTGCCCAGGATGTAGATCGCGAGCATCTTCGCGAGGTCCGCGTCGAACCCGTCGACGTTGGCCGGGTTGGTCGGGTCCTGCTGCGAGAGCAACGGGGCGTCGAGGGCCTCGGCGACGATCAGCTTGCCGCGCTTCTTGATCTTCTCCATCGTCGAACCCGGGAGCAGATCCGCGACGGCCGCCACCGGCGCGTTCGCGTACACGGACGCGAGTCCGCCACCCGCGCCGGACGTGGCGCCGGACGGCGAGGGTGCCGCTCCCGGCACGCCGGCCGAGCCGCTGGAGCACGCGCTGAGCGCGAGTGCGCTCGTCACAAGAAGGGCGACCAACGGGATCTGCCTGCTGGGGCTGTTCACGACGTGCATGGGTGACGCCTTTCTGTCAGTGCGGCGGATGTGATCGTGCTGTCTGGAGGTGCTGGCGCTGGAGCGGGGGGGGGGCCATCGACCGATCAGCGGGGCAGGATCTTCGAGAGGAAGGCCTGGGCTCGGGTGCTCTGCGGAGAGTCGAAGAACGCGGCGGGCGTGTTCTGCTCGACGACGTAGCCGTCGTCCATGAACACGACGCGATCGGCCGCGCGACGGGCGAACCCCATCTCATGGGTGACCACGATCATCGTGAGGCCCTCCGCCGCGAGCGTGACCATGACGTCGAGCACCTCGCTCACCATCTCGGGATCCAGGGCTGACGTCGGCTCGTCGAAGAGCATCACCTTCGGCCTCATCGCCAGCGCCCGCGCGATCGCGGCTCGCTGCTGCTGCCCACCGGAGAGCTGCGCGGGGAACTGGTTCGCCTTCTCGCTGATGCCGACGCGCTCGAGCAGCTCACGCGCGTTCGTCTGTGCCTGCGCGCGGGACGTGCCGTGCACGTGGATGGGTGCCATCGTCAGGTTGTCCAGCACCGTGCGGTGCGCGAAGAGGTTGAACGACTGGAACACCATGCCGACCTCGGCGCGGAGCTGGGCGAGCGCCTTGCCCTCCTCCGGGAGCGGGACGCCGTCCACGGTGATGGTCCCTGAGGTGATCGTCTCCAGGCGGTTGATGCACCGGCAGAGGGTCGACTTCCCGGAGCCCGACGGCCCGACCACCACGACGACCTCGCCCCGCGCCACGCTCAGGTCGACGTCCTTGAGCACGTGGTGCTCGCCGAAGTGCTTCTGGACCCCGCGCATCTCGACCATGGCCGAGGGGCCCACCGAGGAATCCTGATCCGGCATCCTCGCGCACCTCCTCCACTGGGATCACTTACATCGGGCGTGGTCGATATTCGATGAACGGGACACTAACAGCCAGTAGTTGCGTGAACAATGGGTTGTCATTTATGCAATACTGGAGCAAGTAGCGATCACTGTGCCCGTCGAATGTGCCCGTCGAAGGAGACCTGCTCGATGCGCCCGACCACCCAGACCGTCGCCGCCGGCCGCCCTGCGGGCAGCGCCGCCCTTCTTCGACTCATCCGGTCCGGTCAGGCCACCTCCCGCACCGAGATCGCCAAGGAGGTCGGCATGTCACCCTCGACGGTGTCCGCGCGCATCGACCACCTGATCGCCCTGGGTTTCGTCCGCGAAGACGGCCTCGGCGAGTCGCGCGGCGGTCGGCGTCCACGGCGGCTGAGCATCCGACCCGACGCGGGCGTCGTCGGGTGCGCTGACCTCGGCATCGACCGGGTCTCCGTCGGCCTCGTCGACTTCTCCGGTTCGCTCATCGCCGAGCGGCACGTGCCCCTCGATCTCGCCGCGGGCCCCGAGGTCGTCCTCGCCTCCGTGAGCGCGCTCTGGACCGAGATGCTCGCGGGCGTGACGCTGCCGGACGGGACCACCCTCCAGGGCGTCTCGGTCGCAGTTCCGGGCCCGGTCTCCTCCCGCACCGGTCGCATCGTGTCGCCCGCGCGGATGCCGGGCTGGAACGGCGTCGATGTCCCGGCGATCCTCGGTCGCCTGACGGGACTTCCCGCGATCGTCAACAACGACGCGAACATGATGGCCGTCGCGGAGTACGCGGCCGATCCCGGCCATGCGCCGAACCAGGTCGTCGTCAAGGCCGACTCGGGCATCGGCTGTGGCGTGATCTCGGCGGGGGATCTGTACACCGGCTCCTACGGCACGGCGGGCGACATCAGTCACGTCTCGGTCCCGGGAGCCGCACCTGTGCCCTGCTCGTGCGGTCGCACCGGATGCCTCGACGCACTGGCGAGCGGCCTGGCACTCGTACGCGCGATGCGCGAGAGCGGTGCGGCGACCGCGGGTGTCGCGGCCGTGATCGCCCTCGCGCGCGACGCCGACCCGCTCGCGGTCCGCCTGCTGCGCGAGGCGGGAGTGATGACCGGCAGCGTGCTCGCGACCATCGTCAACTTCTTCAACCCGGACCGCCTCGTGCTCGGCGGCGAGCTCAGCCAGTCCGAGGTGTTCGTCGCCGGCGTTCGATCTGCCCTCTACGCCGAGTGCCTACCGATGTCCACGGAGAACCTCGAGGTGGCGGTCGCTCGGCTCCCGACCTCCGGCGGCCTGATCGGTGCCGGCAAGGTCGCGCTCGATGACCTGCTCTTCCGCGACCACGACCCGGTGACGCCGCCCGTCCGTCACGCCTGACGCGCTCGCGGACGGCCCGCACGGCTGCGCCGGCGCCGTGGTCTTCCGGTCGCCCGGGCGGGTCCGAGACGGCAGACCGTCCTCGCGCGACGGCGAGCACCACCTGGGCGTCGACGAAGCAGGGTTCGACAAGGCATGGCACGGTCTCGTACGGCACGCCGAGCTCGAGGGCGCCGGGATGGCACCGGACGAGGTGACGGTCTCGGGTTGGACAAAGCGATTCATCCGACCGACCGGCGTTCGTCCCGCGTGGCGCGCTCCCCGAGCGCGGGAGCCGGCGCCGCTGCGGCGGACGATCACCCCCTTCGCGTAGACACCGCGACATGCATCGACGACGACCGGGCGGATGTCGACGCTCGACGTAGCCGATGCGAGAGAACCGATGACCGCACCGCCCGAAGCGCTGATCTCCTGCCTCGGCCCTGGCTGGCTCGAGCCTGGTGACACATGAGAGGCGCCCCGGGGTTCGCCGAGTCGTTCCGCTGGTCGACGCCTGCTCTGTCAGTGTTGTGCGGCGAAGCGTGAGATGTCGCGGTGGAGCATCTCGGCGAGTTCGGCCAGGCCTTGGTTGCCGCCCGCGGCTTGGGCGATCCCGTCAACCTGGCTGTTCATCTCGTGGATCGCTGCGGCGACCTGGTCGATGGCCTGCACAGCGGCCTCGGTCGCGGCACGCGAGGCGGCGACCTGCGCGGTGATGTCGTCGGATGAGCGTGCGGACTCGTCGGCCAGTGTCTTGACCTCGGCGGCAACCACCGCGAAGCCGCGTCCGAACTCTCCCGCGCGGGCGGCCTCGATCGTCGCGTTCAGGGCGAGCAGTCGGGTCTGGGAGGCGACGTTCTTGATGAGCAGGACGGCCTGCTGAATCTCCTTCGCCGACTTCTCGAGAGCCTGCACGGTGCTCAACGCCGCGGTCGCCTCCTCCGCTCCGGATCGCGCCGAGGTCGCCAAGACCTGCGCGGAGGCGCCGAGCTCAGTGGACGCGGCGGCGACATGGACTGAGACCTCGACGGCCTTGTCCACCATCTGCTGGCGTGTGCTGTTCTGCTCCTCCAGCGCGGCGTGACCTGCCCTCATCGTGTCGCGCGCGGTGTTGATCCGCTCTGCGCCGTCGCGGAACGTCCCGGGCATGCCGCGGACGAGGAACTGGCGATGGAAGCGTCCCTGCGCGGCGGCGGTCAGTGAAGCGCCGGACTCGCGGACGAACGCGTCCATCACGTCCAGGCTCAGGTTGACGTGGTCGCGCAGCTCCCCGAGCTCCGGGCGCCCGGGCAACGGTCCGATCCGGACTTCAAGGTCCCCACCCGCCACGGCACTGAACGCCTGCGAGAGCACGTCCACCGCGTGACGGTAGCTCTCGAGCTCACCCTGCAGCGCCTCGTCGGGCGAGGCGATACGGGAACGCCTCATCGCGCGACCATCCGATCGCTCTCGACGAGGTTCCATACGTACTCGTCGTAGGTCAGACCGGCGACCGCGAGCTCGTTGGCGAGCAGCAGCCCCGAGGCGGCCATCGCATCGGCGGGCCGCGAGTGCGCGCGCTCTGCCGCCCGCAGGCGTCCGTACAGGCTGTTGACCTCACGAACCGCACCGCGCCCGGGAGAGCGCCTGTTGGAGTGATACCCCGCGCGGGCGCCGGCGCTCGAGAGCGAGGGGGTGATGTGTGCGAAGACCCAGTAGTGGGCGCCGTCCGCGGCCAGGTTGTTGACGTAGGCGAACATCTCCTGACCGGCTTGGATGGTGTCCCACATCAGCTTGAAGACCGCCCGAGGCATGTCGGGGTGGCGGATCAGGCTGTGCGGCTTGCCCATCACCTCGACCTCGTCGTAGGCCGACACCCGCAGGAACACCGAGTTCGCGTAGGTGATCCTGCCCTTCTCATCAGTCTTCGACACGATGACCTCGTCGTCGCCAAAGGTGCGCTCGACACCCGTGGGACGCACGCTCGACGCACGCACTCGTCACAACCTTCACTCAGGATCCCGCCCATCGTCGACCCTTGGTATCGGTGACAGCACGGCCCCGTTGAGGTGATCCGCTCGCGAACATGAGAACTTCTTCGGGTGGGGTCGAGACATCCATCGATGTCCTACGACGGGGGCGCGCCCCTGACGGACCACGACGTCGACCGAGACCGCCTGCGTCGAGTCCTGCTCTTGTGACAACCTCTGGTGACAACCCGGCGGAAGCCGCTGTGGGCGCCGCCTCGTTCCACGGCGCCGCCGCAGGCCCTGCGCGCTCTCGCAGCGGTCAGGCAGCCGGTGGTCCAGCGGGTCGGCTGAGCCGCGGTGGCGCGGGCGGTGATGAGGTCGCGACGATCCTCACCCGCGCCACGATCGTCGGAGGAGGAGCGAGTTCTGCGCTTCGGCAGGTTGCTCTCGGTTCTCGGCGCGCCCGTACGTGGCTCGGTTCGCATGCGCGCCGGCATGGACGCGCAGAACCGACAGCGCCGCGCTTGCGCACACCGGGCGGAGGAATCCGCCGCAGATGGGACAGACTGTGGCGAATATTAGGTGAGGCGTGCCTTATTCGAAGTGGCACCATCCGGATCGGATGAGCATTTCGACTCGATCTCCTTAAAACGGTGTCGGCCGTGTCGAAAGAATAGCTGGCACATACACGCAGAGGTCGTCCCGGGGGCACCAGAACATGAGCACACAGCACGCGCAGAACCCGTCAGTCGGATCTGAGATCGGCACGGGTCGGCGGTCGCGCCGCCGATTCACCGACCTGGGGATCCGCACCAAGCTCCTCCTGGTGATCGGGTTGCTGGCGCTGGTGGCAGTCGGCTCAGGTGTCCTGGCGATCTCGTCGATGGCGCGCATGATGGCGGACACCGATCAGATCGTGGCGATCCAGAACACGCTCATGGTGCCGATCGAGTCGGCCGATGCGCACCAGGGCCTGTCGCAGGCCTACGTCGCCCAGATGGCCGCGACCGACCTCGCCTCCTCGAAGGCGACGTGGAAGCAGAAGCTCGCCGACAACGACACGGCGATGCAGGCGGCCATCACCGCCGTCAGCGCGACCAAGGCTGCCGCGCTTCCGGGCTGGAAGAGCTACACGGCGGACTGGAACAAGTGGGTCGCCGTCCGGGATGGTCAGCTGGTCCCCGCAGCAATGGCGAGTGACCACGCGACCTTCGACTCGGTGACCACGACAGTGAGCCAGCCGCTGCGGGACGCGCTGCGCAGCGACATCGACTCCCTGTTGGGTCAGGTTGCCGGATTGTCAGACGTCGCCAACAAGCAGTCGGATGCCACCCTCGCCTCGTCGAAGCTCATCCTCATCAGCGGTCTCGCGACCGCGCTGGTGGTCGTGATGACACTCGCCCTGCTCACCATCAACGCCATCACGCGCGGCATCGCCCGGGTGAAGGAGTCCCTCCAGGCCTTGGCGCACGGTGATCTGACGGTGCGTCCGGTGGTGTTCTCGGGTGATGAGGTGGGGCAGATGGCGTCGGCGTTGGTGACGGCGCAGGATGCGTTGCGGTCGTTGGTGTCGGGGGTGGTGGAGTCGGCGGGGACGGTGGCGTCGTCGGCGGAGGAGCTGTCGGCG